>JBHYDF010000050.1:0-46177 GCA_051861145.1 Nostocaceae cyanobacterium | reverse complement strand
GACTAATGACTAATGACTAATGACTAATGACTAATGACTAATGACTAATGACTACTTCTTCTGTTGCGAAATCGAAAGGGTATAGTTATACTGTCCTTGGGATAAATCGCCTACACGTACCGAGTAGGTTCCTTCCTGCCAGTATCCAGAAATTTCTGGTTTGCCACCAGAATAACTATCCGCTAGTACGCAAAACCTTCCCCCAGGACCTTCTATCAATAATGTTGGTTTTCCCTCGCTTTCTACTGTTAATCGTAAGTAAGGTAGTGCTTTTGTCACTTGAATGACTTGATTAGGTGTAGCAGCTATATTACCGCAATTACTTGACTGCGAACCCCCAGACTTGCCATTTAAAGTTAATGGATCTGGCTGGAAATTAGGATTAATTTTTACAACTTCTGCTTGCGCAATATTAGTATTGGTGAAAGCGAAACTCATCGCCAGCACTAATGTTATAGGAACAATTTTAAATATCACATTCGTCTTCATTTTAGGAATGCCCCTGATTTTTGCAAGAGCGATAGTTATTTATATATTCTGATTTTATAGACGACCGCAAATCCACTTTGTTCCCATAAATTGCCGGTATAAATTTTATTAACTACCTCAAGCCTGAGCAGCTAATTAGAGAGATACTGGATTTTTTAAAGTGCGATCGCGCTGTTGAAGGTAAGCAGATTCGTTAAAATCATCTCTTCCCGCAAGGAGGCTCACACCGTAATCTTTGATTCGGTGTTGAGAGTAATTGCGGGTTAAAAACGAAACGTCTCCCGACTGATAACAACCGTAGGTTGTTGAAGGAGTGGAGACAGTTGAATTTTTAACAATTTCTTGGAACACAACACGAGAAATTGTAGTCTACAATTGTAATCACACTGTGAGTAGGTCGAACTCATGGAACAAGTACTGACGCTAGTTTGCAAACTCAACCCCACGCCGTTACAATCTGAAAAACTGGAAGTAGTGCTTCATGCTTTTGCTGAAGCTTGCAACTACACCAACCAAATAATTAAGCCAGACATAACAAGTAAATTGACAATCCAGGGTATTGTATACGAAGACTTGAGAGCTAAGTTTGGGTTGCCTGCTAATTTGGCTGTCAGAGCTTGTGCCAGGGTCGGAGCTAATCGTAAAACAGCTAAACTTCATAACAAGCCTGTTGTCGCATTTAAGCCCACTTCAGCTGACTATGATGCCAGGATTTTCGCTTTTAGAGAAAAAGATTGGACGGTTGGCTTAACCACACTATCGGGTCGGGAACACATCAAGATAAATGCTAGTAATTATCAACGCGGAAAATTAAAGGGACGCAAACCAACAAGCGCTCAATTGTGTAAACACCGTGATGGGCAATACTACATCCACATCCAATTAAAAAATGAGGTTCCCGACCCACAACCTACTAAAAAAGTAATTGGAGTTGACTTTGGCAGGCGCGACATAGCCGTGACCAGTAACGGCGATTCATGGAATGGTGAAAAGTTAACAAAAACGAGGGATAAATACAGCAAGGCAAGGACGTCTCTCCAGAAAAAAGCTTCCACACGCACAAGGTCTAGCCGTCGTAGATGTCGGCAAGTCTTGGCACGGCTATCGGGGCGTGAGAGACGATTTCAAGCGTGGGTCAACCACAATATATCTAAGACAATCATCGAGCAAGCCAAAAGCACGCAGGCATTTGTGGCAATTGAAGATTTGACTGGTATTCGTGAACGTACTAACCAAAAACCACGCAACAAAATAGAGCGTCGTAGAAGTAACTTATGGGCTTTCTACCAGTTGCGGATGTTTCTAGAGTACAAGGGATTGAGGGAAGGCGTAGAAGTTATTGCCGTCCCGCCAGCATATACTAGTCAAACTTGCCACTGCTGTTTGCACATTGGTTTGCGCTCTGATAAAAAGTTCAAGTGCGGCAATTGCAATTGGTCAGGTGATGCCGATTTGAACGGAGCAAAAATGATTGCATTATTGGGGCTGTCTGTAAACCAGCCTAGAGGCTCGAATGGTTTGTACTGTAATCTCAGTACAGACTCTTCAGGGCTACTAAAAGCCCACACTGTACCGCAAGGGAGCGTGTGGGTAGTTTACTAAAACAACTACCAACTAATAGCTTTTAGTTGGTATGTTGTTGAGTAAGTTTGCTAGCTGAGGTAAAAATTGATGAATCCTCAACCCGAAGAAGACTTGCAACAACGCCTCAAAGATTTAGAGGCAGAAATTAATTCTCAGTCCTCCCCTCGGAGGATGCCCCAATCACAGCAAGTAGAGCATTCGTCTGAGTCTGGTTTGCCAAATGTCAAATTGCAATTCGAGCGATTGAAAAACTGGTTCAACACTCTCTCTGGAACGGGTAAACTTGTAGCTGCGAGTGTAGGGGTTCTTTTAGGCTTTGCCCTAGTGCAAGCAGTGTTTAGATTTGTTGCTTCTGCAATTAGTTTGGCACTCTTGGCAGGACTGGTGTACCTTGGATACAAATTTCTAGTATCTAGTAACTGGCTACGGAAACAATAGTATATTTTCACACGCCGGGAGTGGCGTATAAATTAAATTTCAAGGGAAGTATGCAATGGCGACCCCAATTGTGAGGAGAAGTAGTAATCAACCCAGCCCTAGTCCCAGTCGGTCAAATGAACCGGGAAAACCCAAATCACTGCCTTTTGCTACGAGGCGCATTGCCGCTTGGGCTGCGGAAATGACACTAGTAGTTGTCAGTGGGTTGATACCTTTCAGTATTGGTGCATATCTCAATACTAGAAGCGATTTAAATCGAGTACCACTCAACCCTGTGTTGGCAATAACAGAAAGAGAAATCGCCCGCCCCTTAGCTCTGCCTGTTAGCTATGGCACTCGCAACGTAGCATGGCCGACAAATTTCTTGTGGACGGTAGCCATTTTAGCGCCCTTGACACTCTCCGGGTGGCAAGTGTGTTTATTAGCAGTAACAGGTAGCACGATTCCCAAACGTTGGTTTGGCATTCGGGTTGTTAACAAGAAAGGAAAGCCACCCGGCTTTGGGGCTGTTGTGATGCGAGAAGGAGTTGGTCGCTGGACTTTGCCCTTAACCGTAGCCTACGTGTTATGGCGCTACAGTCCAGTGTTTCCTAGCTTAAGTATTTTTACGGCATTAGCTGGGTTGATGATGCTGGCAGAAGGGAGGGGTTTTTCTTTACAGAAAGGACGTCGCGCACTGCATGACCGTTTGGCAGGTACTTATACTATAGATGCGACAAAACCGTTTAATCCTGCACAGCTAGGCAACAAAAAGCCGCAACAAGCACAGTGGACAGGAGAAGGAGATGAAGACGAAGCGATCGCTCAAGTTGTCATCACCCCCGAACAAACCACTCAAACGACTTCTGCTTTGTGGCAAAGGTTGCGGCAAAACCCAAGTATGACTTTGCTGGGAGTGGCATTTTTGAGTATGGCTGGTGTACTGACAAGTTTAGTTAGTACTCAAATTTACATTCAAACTCAGCAAAATCAACGTTTATTAGAGCAGCGCAACAGCGAACAGTTTCTTGTACTTTTCAAAAAGTTAAGTCCGGACTCTGGTGCTAGTAGTGAGGAGCGCCGCAGCGCCATTATGGCTATGGGTACTCTGAATGACCCCCAGTCAATCCAATATCTCGTGGATCTACTGGCTAAAGAAACTGACCCTAGTCTAATAGATACCATTCAGGAAGCTTTGGCAAATATCGGTGCCAAAGCTATCCCTGATTTAAAACGCAAGAATCAGTCTCTTGCTGATGAATTGGAATCTTTAGGTAGCAACCCATCCCCAGAGCGAGAAACGCGACAAAAGCGCTTGCAAGCAAACCAGCAGGCAATTAACAAAATTCTTGCCGTATACAACGGTAAAATTAAAGACCTTGACCTCAGCCGCGCCGAATTATCTCAAATCGGTTCACAAGACAACGCCCTATTCAACTTGGTTTTGGACAAAGTTGATTTATCGGGAATCAATTTCAAAGGTGCTAATTTATCCCTTGCTAGTTTTAAGGGTAGTGTGTTTCGGGGAGTAGGTGAAGATGGTCGCTGGGACACCTTCGATGATTGGATTGCAAATTTAAGCGGCGCTCAGTTGAAAAAAGCCAATCTTAGTGAAGCAAACCTCAGCCGCGTCTTGATGGTTAATACAGATTTCAGCCGCGCAAACCTTAGCCAAGCCAATTTATCTAATGCGCGTATGGTTAATGCTAACCTTAGCAGTGCCCAGTTAATGAGAGCCGATTTGCGTGGTGCTGTGTTAGAAAATGCTAGCTTGACCGGAGCAGATTTAGGTGAAGCGAAATTAAACGATGCTGATTTGTATGCTGCTCGTTTAGGTCGGGTGATTGCGATCGGAACGCAATTATCATTTGCCAACTTAAGCAAAACCGACTGGCAAGGAGCAGATTTATCAGGAGCCGATTTGGATCGCACGGATTTAAGTCATGCTAACCTGAATAATACTCGCCTAACTAATACAAATTTTCGCTCTGCCAACCTAGAGGGTGCGAACTTGCGAAATGCCGACCTCAGTCTTGCGGATTTGCGAGGGGCAAATTTGAACAACGCTGATTTTCAAGGGACTATTCTTTTCCCGAACCAACAAGATCCAACGGATCAATTTGTGCAAACTCCATCAACAGGTTCACAATCTGCTGTTGTTAAAGGAGTAGATTTTAATCAAGTTAAAAATTTAGATCCGAAGCAATTAGCTTATATTTGTACTCAAGGTGGTATTCATCCCCGTTGTCCGTAAGATAGCAATAAGGGGAGTAGGGAGTAGGGCATTGGGCATTGGGCAATGGGCATTAGGCATTGGGCATTGGGCATTGGGCATTAGACCGAAGTGCATAGGGAAAAATCCAATGACTAATGACTAATGACCAATGACTAATGACTAATCCAAAATCTAAAATCCAAAATCCAAAATGGTGTGAGGAGTCGGGAAATGAAGCGTCTAAAGTATTTTGTACCGGTGCTTTTTGCTGGTTCTTTATCGAGTTTTGCCTGTTTCACCCAACCTGCACACGCTCAAGCAGCGTATGGTAGTTATGTCGGTGTCGGACCAGCAGTTGGTTTTGCAGATGGTGCCCAACTCGGAGGAGTTGTTGCCTTCCGTTATAAACTTCTTGAAACACCTGTTTCTTTCCGTGCCCAAGCTTTCTTTGGTGACAGTTTGGCGATCGTGCCCACAGTTTCCTATGATTTCCCCCTCAACTTTCAAACCGATGCCTATCTGGGTGGTGGACTGATATTGGCTGGCGGTGATTCAGCTTCACCTGTTGGTAATAAGTTTGGTTTTGCCTTACAACCAGGAATTGATTATGTTGTACCCAACAGCAACACAGTTTTTTTTGGTAACGCTATCATTGGCTTTGACGCCTTACGTGATGGTGGTACTACTCTCTCCGTGCAAGGTGGTGTC
This sequence comes from Nostocaceae cyanobacterium, assembly GCA_051861145.1. Taxonomy (GTDB): domain Bacteria; phylum Cyanobacteriota; class Cyanobacteriia; order Cyanobacteriales; family Nostocaceae; genus JBHYDF01. The sequence goes on along the minus strand of JBHYDF010000050.1, from coordinate 40,764 downwards.
GGTTTGAGATTTTAAATAGTAGAAATACGGTTATAATCTTCAGGACTTTTCCTTTAATCAAAGGGAGTGAAGTTGATACACATCTCTGAGTTAAAGTATATTTTTTAGCCCCTATTCGGGGCTATTTTTTTTAGAAAAATTAACTACGGTAAATCGATAGATTTATGAATTTTTACTAAGAATTCGAGAAAAATGTATACCATTAGACAATTTTTCTAAAAAGTATCCAGCATAAATTACAATAAGCCTATCGATTAACCGTAGTATAATGAGCATAAAGTTGAAAAGCCAAAATTCTACTCTTTTGGTTATGTCTGCCAAGGTGGAATATGCGCTATTGGCTTTGTTAGAACTAGCAAACCATTATGTTTACAAAACCCCCCTGACTATGGGTGAAATTACCGCCAAGCACCCCATACCTGAACGATATCTAGAGCAGATTCTCACCAGTCTGCGGCGTGCAGGTGTAGTACAGAGTCAGCGTGGCTCTAGGGGTGGTTTTGTTTTAGTGCGCGAACCTTGGCAAATTACATTGCTGGAGGTTGTGGTCTTGCTGGATGGTGAACAGAAAGATAGAGAATGCTCTCAAGAGAATACTTTAGAAAAGAATTTGTTGCGGGACATTTGGCAGCAAGCCGACTTGGCATCACGAACAATTTTGAGCCGCTACACCATTCAAGACTTGTGTGAACAGCGAGAGGAACGCTTACAACAGAATCAGATGTATTATATTTAGCCCAAAAAATAATACCAATTTGAAAAATGATTGCAACAGATAGATTTACATAACCCATACCCAACAGAGGGTTTCTCAATCTAAAATCCAAAATCCTGTTAGGGTTGCAACAGATAGATTTACATAACCCATACCCAACAGAGGGTTTCTCAATCTAAAATCCAAAATCCTTTCATCCAATTTAGGGTATAAGTTTTATGCGAATTGCCAAAAATATCACAGAGTTAGTCGGACGCACACCGTTAGTGCAGTTGAACAGAATTCCTCAAGCAGAAGGGGCTGTTGCGGAAATTGTGGTGAAATTGGAGAGTATGAATCCTTCTGCATCTGTAAAAGACCGCATTGGGATGAGTATGGTGGAATCAGCAGAGGCGGCGGGTTTCATTCATCCTAGCAAGACTGTTTTAGTAGAGCCAACCTCTGGAAATACGGGTATTGCCTTAGCTATGGTCGCAGCTGCTAAGGGCTACCACTTAATTTTAACTATGCCAGAGACGATGAGCTTAGAAAGACGGGCGATGTTGAGAGCTTATGGAGCGCAGTTAGAGTTAACTCCAGGAATTGATGGGATGCGGGGTGCGATCGCTCGTGCTGAGCAAATAGTAGCAGAAATACCTCATGCCTATATGTTACAGCAGTTTCGTAACCCAGCTAATCCCAAGGTACATCGGGAAACCACTGCTGAGGAAATTTGGACAGATACCGATGGAAAGGTAGATATTGTAGTGGCGGGAGTAGGTACGGGGGGAACTGTCACCGGCGTTGCGGAACTAATTAAACAACGCAAGCCAAGTTTTCAGGCGATCGCGGTAGAACCTAGCACTAGTTCAGTACTTTCTGGTGGTAAATCTGGCGCACACAAAATACAAGGTATCGGCCCGGGATTTGTACCAGCTATTTACCGTCCGGAACTTGTTGATGAGGTGATTGCAGTTAGAGATGAAGAAGCGATCGCCTACAGTCGGCGGTTAGCAAAAGAAGAAGGATTACTATCTGGTATTTCCACAGGTGCTGCTTTGTACGCTGCTATTGTGGTGGCGAAGCGAAAAGAAAATAGTGGTAAGTTAATTGTCATGGTGCAGCCTAGTTTTGGTGAACGTTACCTAAGTAGTGTACTGTTCAAAGATTTGGAAGAATCGGAAATACCTGCATTCAATTAGTTTAAGGTCGATATGAGTGCGGGCGATCGCGCTCGTAATCACCCGCAACACCCAATCTCATTACTCCAGTAAAAAAGTATGTAAATAATCTAAGGGAACCGTAAACACATAATAAATAACTCCTATGCCAAGGAGGATAACAGCTAAACTCGCAAGAATTATCCAACGGTCTGGCGGTTGATAAGTATCTTCATCAATATCATGACGAACTGCAAAATAATGCTGAGTTGAAAGCAACACACTTAACACACCTACTATGGCAAACGCTAAACCTAATTTCCAACCATTACCAGGAGGTTGTGGTGCAAGGGGAGGACGAAGGATGCGTAGGCGAACAATTAAAACACCAAAACCCATGAGTGCAATTCCACTCCGCATCCATGCCAAATATGTACGCTCATTTGCCAAATGATCCCGCACTCTATCGGAACTTCGCTTCTGTGTTTGCTCTAAATTTTTTGCTTCTATTTTCATAAGATTTACATCGTTATGGAAGTGGCAAACTTGATGAATAAAGTTATTTATATTCTGGCAGACTAAATAACATAAATATTTTTCATATTTGAGATTTATTTGCTCAAAAAATACTGGCTTTGTTAGTAGGGAATATTTAGCGATCGCAATTCATTCACTATGATTATCTTTCACGATAATCATTAAACAAATACAGCTTGCAACTAGCTTTGCAAAACTCAAAGCTTCACTTTTGAGAATAATAAAGATACCTAACCCTATGAATACAAAAGGTACAATATAGCTAGCATATTTGCTTAAAAAATTAGTAATTATTTTTTGGCTTGTAAATTTATAGGCGATATAGCACCAAACTGCAACAAGTACAATAAATATACCTGTGATTATCAAAAAGCTACCTAGATTACCACTAGCAAACAATGGTACATACACACTGATATTATCACTTCCATTAGCAATAGTAATAGCTGCAACATTGTAGGTTTGCGAGTTTAGAAAACTAGCAAAAAGATAATCTAGAGATTCCTCCTCAGCTTCTACTGAAATTTCTGATGAAAATTCATCTTGCTGATTTATCAAACCACTAATACCAATAGCGATTGGGACTAAACCAAGTAGTCCAATCCTGTTTGATGGTATGATTAAACCACCAAACAAACCAGGAAGACTAGCAATCAGCAATACAGCAAAACCTAAATACTGACCAGCTACAATATGCCTTCGTCGAAAGCTAGAATTGACTTGAGAAAAAAACACCAAAAGAATGAATATATCATCAATATTTGTGGTAATAAAAGCTGTGATTCCAGTCAAGAAGGTAGTCATCAAGTAAATAAACATAATTAAATAAACTAACTTGAGTTTGATTTAGCATTACTTAATTATTGCTGAATAGGTCGGCTGAAAATAAAGTTAAATATTTTGTAGTAGCGCTTTACACTACAAAAATCAACATCGGCGTGATCAGCGATGCACCGCCAACTCCTGTTAAGCCTACGATGATACCTACTAGGAAGCTGAAGAAGGGTAGAAATAAAAAGTTCATTCCTTATAATACTAAATCTTGATAGACTTACCGTATTTTAAACTCAAAAATGGCAAAAGTCTAGAGACGTGTGGACTGATACAAAATGTTTGTATATATTGACACTAAATATTAAAACCCGGATTCCACAATAATCCGGGTTTGAGCATATATTCATTAGAATTCTTGCACGCATTCATGATTGAGGATAATTAACCACAGATAAACAATAAATAAAAGTTTTTCCTCTGTCTTCCCGAGCCAGTGCGGTGCGGGGGTTCCCCCCGCCCTTGCAACTGGCGTCCCTCAAAGAGGGGGGAATGAGGGGGGTGGACACAGATAAATTATCTGTGTAAATCTCGTGTCCATCTGTGGTTTCATTTAAAAAAACGCTTCTCTGGATTTGAAAGTGCAACATCATTGGGTGATGAAGCCAAAAATCCTTTGAAAACTATCCCCAAAGCCTTGATGGGAAGTACAATCCTTGCGGGTGTGTTCTTCATTATGACAACCTACATCGAGGTACTCGCCTTTAGTGGTACTGGTATATCAATTACCAAAACTGAAGAACCTCTGGGTTTCTTATCACAACAAATAGGAGTTGGTTTTTTAGGCGAATTAGTTGCTTATGGAGCGCTATTTAGCTTCTTTGCTTGTATTCTCGGTAGTATTAATCCGGCGGCGCGGGTGTTCTTTTTGATGGCGCGGCATGGGTTATTTCACTCCAAACTAGGTGCGGCTCATTCGTCGAATAAAACACCCCATGTAGCAGTGACTATGTGTTCGTTGATTATCTTCCTCGTACCCGCAGTGATGTCGCTGTTTAATATACCACTGTTTGCAAGTATGGGTTATTTAGGAGCGATATGTAGCTATGGATTTTTAATGGTGTATGTGCTAATTTCCATTGCTGCTCCTGTGTACTTGTACAACATTAGCAAACTCCGCCGCCGTGATGTGGTGTTTAGTGTAATGGCGATCGCCTTCATGATGATTCCAGTTCTGGGTAGTATCGGCATTCCCGGAAGTACGATGTTCCCAGTACCAGAAGCACCTTACAACGTCTTCCTTTACCTGTATTTGGTATACATCACTCTGACTTGTGGCTGGTTCATTCTCAAACGGCTACGTTCTCCTCGAATTGCGGCTGTGATGCAGCAAAGAGTCGAAGAAATTCACGCACGTTTTAGCGATCTAGACAATTTCTAATCTCTGCCAGTTTTGGGCTGTGTAGAGACGCGAAATTTCGCGTCTGGGACAAACCCGTTAAAACGGGTTATAACCCTTGCCAGAGTGACCAGACGTGCCATGGCACGTCTGGTCACAGGCGGAATTTTAATTCAGGGCGGGATATTGGGCAAGGCGTAAGAGATAAGAAATCCAAAATCCAAAATCCAAAATCCAAAATCCTATGGCTGGGTTCATTACTACCGTTTCTTGTGGTGTGGCTGCATTCAGTGCCACTAACATTGATGATATTGTTATCCTGACATTGTTTTTTTCACAGGTGAATGCGACATTTCGCCATTGGCATATAGTTGTAGGGCAATATTTGGGTTTCGCAGTTCTAGTGATTGCTAGTTTGCCTGGTTTTTTTGGTGGTTTATTCCTACCACAATCCTGGATTGGACTTTGTGGTATATTGCCTATCATCATAGGTATTAAATGCTTATTTAATCAGGTAAACGGCGAGCCAGATACCACTGAAACCCAACAGATGCAGTCTCATAAATCACTGTTTACTTTCCATTCCATTTTTCTATTGCTTGTCTTTCGAGAATTTCTGTAGTTAAATTATCACGCAGTAATCTGTTTACTTCTGCTTCACCTTGAGCAAGATTTACCTTCGCTTGTGCTTCTTTTGCTGCTTTTATAGCCATAAACCCTGCTCGTTTTGCTTCCTGTTCTGCAATTTGTTTTGCTTCTACCGCTTCACCAAATTTCTCAGAAAAAGTGACATGCACTAGGGAAATATCATCAACAACAAGATGATAAGTACGCAATCTCGCTGTGAGTGTATTATCAGCAGCAAGTAATGGCAGAGTCTGCAAATGTAGATAATATGATTATTTTTAAAGTTTGGCAGGAAGGAACGGACGCTGCGATCGCTGTCTTTGGTCAGTATACTCTCCAGGATCTATGTGACCAACAGCCTGATAATTCAGGCTCAAACCCCATGTATTATATATAGTCTTTTAATTCGCTGCCGACTCTCCGACGCCTCGTAAAATTACTAACATCTTTACTTTTCCGTAATTTTTTTCATGCGATCGCTTTTACAATGAGAATCGTTATTATTTTCATTCCACCTTGAACTATGACATCTGCAAAATCTTCAACAGACACCAAATTAGTTCATCGTCCCCGTCGTCTGCGGCGTACAACCGCACTGCGACGCATGGTGCGAGAGACAAATCTTAGCGTTAATGACTTGATTTATCCGATGTTTGTGATGGAAGGAGAAGGGCAAAAAGTCGAAATTGCTTCCATGCCTGGTTGCTATCGCTATTCCCTGGATTTATTGTTAAAAGAAGTGCAACAAGCTTTTGACTTGGGAATAAATGCGATCGCACTCTTTCCCGTCATCCCAGAAGCTAAAAAAGACGATACCGGCACAGAAAGTTACAATCCAGATGGATTGGTACAGCGAACTGTCAAAGCGATTAAACAAGCAGTTCCAGAAATAGTTATTATTACCGATGTTGCCCTAGATCCCTTCACTACTCACGGTCACGATGGCATAGTTGATGACAAGGGCGTAATTCTCAATGACCCAACAGTAGAAGTTTTGGTAAAAATGGCACTTTCCCAAGCAGAAGCCGGGGCAGATTTTGTTGCACCTTCCGACATGATGGATGGTAGAGTTGGGGCAATTCGCAAAGCTTTAGATGCAGAAGGATATATTAATGTCGGAATTTTGGCATACTCTGCAAAATACGCCTCAGCCTACTACGGCCCATTTCGTGATGCTTTGGATTCTGCCCCTAAATTTGGCGACAAAAAGACTTATCAAATGGACGCAGGTAATTCTAGAGAAGCATTGAAAGAAATTGCTTTGGATGTTGCCGAAGGTGCAGATATTGTCATGGTGAAACCTGCTTTAGCATATCTTGATATTATCTGTCAAGTTAAAAATGCTACTAATTTACCAGTGGCAGCGTATAACGTTAGTGGTGAGTATGCAATGATTAAAGCCGCTGCCCAGATGGGTTGGGTTGATGAAAAACAAGTGATTTTGGAAACTTTAACTAGTATGAAACGGGCGGGTGCTGATTTAATTTTGACCTACTTTGCTAAAGAAGTAGCTTTAATGCTGGCGTAATCAATTTTGGATTTTGGATTTTAAGGGCAGTGCTGCGGGAGGGTTTCCCTCCGCAGGCAACTGTCCGGGATTTTGGATTGTTTGTAGGGATACGAAACATTGGTGTTAAGATGAGAAACATTCGGTTTTGGTGGGGGTCAGCCACCAGAGGTAAGGGGGAAAGTTCGGTGTAAATCCGGCACTGTCCCGCAACTGTGAACCGATTTTAGATTAGTTAATGGTTAATGGTTAATCGTTAATGGTTAATAGCCATGAACTATGAACCATGAACCATGAACCAATGACAAATCCAAAATCGAGTAAGTCAGAATGCCCGCCGACGTTGATTAATCTTTTCTACACATCTGCGAGGTACAGATGAATACTACTGTAAATATTTCTACAAACAAACAACAAACTGGTGTTCCCTCTGAGACTCCCTCCCATACTTTATTCGTCTGCAAAACTTGCGCCAGTGTCTGGCAAGATGGTAAGCGCATCGGCGAAAGTGGGGGTCAAAAACTTCTACAACAACTTCAGCACCTCGCCCAAGATTGGCATTTAAAAGATGATTTCCCCATTCAGGAAGTTGAATGCATGAGTGCTTGCAATCGTTCCTGTGTTGTCGCCTTTGCTGCTTCTGGGAAATTAACTTATCTGTTTGGTGATTTACCAGTAGATGGTAGTGCTTCTGCCATACTAGAATGTGCTAGCCTATACTACGCCAAACCTGATGGTTTACTGCCTTGGTCAGAACGTCCCGAACCTCTGAAAAAGGGTATTCTGGCGCGAATTCCGGCTGTTCCTCAGTTAAACGTGCAATAAAAATTTAGGCGTTGCTGAATATAGGTGTGAATTTACCTCACGCAAAGGCGAGCCAGCGCTGTTCGCGTAGCGTGTCCTCTTAGGACATAGGAGGGTTTCCCTCCGCAGGCGACTGGCGTGCAAAGGCGCAAAGTTTTCTTGGCGTCTTTGCGTCTTGGCGTGAGATTTTTATTACGAGCGATCGCATTTTTGAGTGTTGGGTGTTGCCATAGAGCAATTTTGCGTTATCATGATAACGATTATCGTTGTATAAGTCCTGAACTAAAGCTAGCTATAAGAAAAAGTTAATTATCCATTGAGAACAAGTAATTTCCTTTAGAGATGAATTTTTCGTTTGGCAAACAAAAACCAAAGGCAAATATAGAACAAATTAGGCAAGTAAAAGAATGGATTTATAAAGCATTTCAACTGGATGAAGAAATTTCAGTATCTCTTAGTCAATTACAGTGTACTGAAGCTGGTTGTCCACCAATTGAAACAGTAATTGCAGTGATGTCAAACCCAACTCAGCAATATAAAATTCACAAGTCAATTGCTGAGATTGAGTATCAAGATATTGCTCAACTTGTTTGTTAAAAATCACAATAGGATGCTCTATGGACACTATCACCACACCAACTAAAGACATTATCCTTGAGCTTCCCAAACGGGGAATGCCTGTTACTATCATCACAGGTTTTTTAGGTAGTGGTAAAACTACGCTGTTGAATCAAATTCTTGAAAACAAACAGGATTTAAAAGTTGCTGTACTCGTGAATGAGTTTGGCGACATAAATATTGACAGCCAACTGCTAGTTTCTGTAGACCAAGATATGTTAGAATTGAGCAATGGCTGTATTTGTTGTACGATAAACGACGGTTTAGTTGATGCCGTTTATCGTATTTTAGAAAGAGAAGACCGTATTGATTATCTGGTAATTGAAACCACGGGTATTGCTGACCCTCTGCCGATTATTTTAACTTTTTTAGGTACAGAACTGCGGGATTTCACTAACCTTGATTCTATTCTCACTGTAGTGGATGCAGAGGCGTTTACCCAAGAACATTTTCACAGTGAAGCAGCTTTAAAACAGTTGACCTATGGAGATATTATTCTTTTGAATAAAGCTGACCTCGTGGATGTAGAAAAACTACAAGAATTAGAAAGTTACATTTACGATGTGAAAGTAGGTGCAAAAATTTTACACACTACATATTGTCAGATTGCCTTACCATTAATTTTAGGTGTGGGCTTAACACCAAAAGATGAATATACCTCTGTTGATGAGGAAGAGGAACATCATCATGAGCATCATCATGAACATGCTCATGACCATGACCACAAACACGAACATCATCACCATCATCACCATCACTCTCACCATTTAGAAAATGATGGTTTTGTTTCGGTTTCTTACCAGAGCGATCGCCCCTTTGATGTTCACAAATTTGAGGATTTTTTAGCCGAAAAATTGCCAAAAGATGTATTTCGGGCCAAAGGCATTCTTTGGTTTAGTGACAGTGAGTTACGCCATATTTTTCAGCTAAGTGGTCCTCGTTACAACTTACACGCTGAGGAATGGTCTACGAAACCTAATAATCAGCTTGTTTTTATTGGTAGAAATTTAGATCGAAGTGAAATTCACTTGCTGCTAAATAATTGTTTGATTAAATAGTCATTGGTCATTGGTCATTAGTCATTAGTCATTAGTCATTTGTCATTAGTTGGTTGTTCATGGTTAAGGGTTAATAGTTAATGGTTAATGGTTTTTTCTATGAACTACTAACTACTAACTACTAATTAATGACCAATGACTAATGACTACTGACTAATGACTACTGACTAATGACTACTGACTAATGACTAACTACTTAACAACCACCAGCCCAAGTTACCCATTTATGAGATAAGCCGGTATGCAAGATAGTTCCGCTGATTTCTTGTTCGGTTATAGTTGCTCCATTTAAATTTGCGCCGTTGAATTCTGCTTCAGCTAAGTTAGCCTCAATCAAATTTGCTTGGTTGAGATTGGCTCCACTTAAATCTGCACCACTTAGTTCAGCTTCACTCAAGTTTGCCCTAATTAGGTTGGCTCGAACTAAATTTGCACTCCGCAAATCAGCACGACTTAAGTTTGTTTCCTCTAAGTTTACATTAATGAGGTCGGCTCCAATTAGATTAACCTCACTTAAGTTTGCATTGATCAGATCGGCTCCACTCAAATCTGCATCTGTGAAATTTGCTCGACTGAAGTTACATCCATTTAGTTTAGCTCGACTGAGGTCGGCTCCACTTAAATCTGCTCCGCAGAAATTTGCACCACTCAAGTCAGCTTCAGAAAGGTTTGCTTTATGCAGATTTACACCATTAAAATCCCGTTCTCCCGATGCGTATTGACTTAGGAGCATTTTAACGTCCATATTGTTTGCCTCGCAATTGTTACAGGTCAGCAAATTTTGTTATAAGTTTCACTCCACCCAAACCACACTTAATCTTTTGTTGCCAGAACCGGAATTTTCTTTGCTATAACTTGTTTTCTTATTTTTGCTCTAGTTTTGGGTAATGGAACAGTTGCTTAACGGAAATATGCATAAACTTGATCAAAAGCGGTGGAATGGTAAGGGGTGTTTGTCGGCTATCCGGTACAGAAGGGTAGTTGATAAGGTAATTAAGTTATTAGGTTATTGACACTCTCGTGATTAAAAATCAGGAGATTAACAACAAGGCGCTGTTGCGCGGTTGTTATCTTGAAAGAATAGGATCAACTAATCTCTTCTATTGCTCCGACCGCCTGAGAAACCATTTATAAAGTAAATATTAAGCCTCTAAACCTTAGTTTCATCCTAGATCCCCCCTTAATCCCCCCTTTTTAAGGGGGGAGAAATAATTACTAGCCCCCCTTTTTAAGGGGGGTTGGGGGGATCAGATTTTCTTTATAAATGACCTCTGAAAAACCTGATTAGCAGTCAAATTCAATTCTGGGAATGTGGTCGAATGAATGCGGTCATTACCTCGAAACTGATTAATTTGATATTCGTCTTCAACCAAAGTGTAAAAGGATTTTTAAGATTCTGACTTTTTATTTTTATTAACATATTAGAGTTTTTGCATAAGTTCTAACTATTTTTTGGTATTTCTAAAAGCTCCAGAAGATTTTGCTTAATCACCTTGCTCACTAGTTGATTTCCTTGCAAATTGAGGTGAATGTGGTCATGATACAAGCTTTTTGGGTCGTTAGTTGAGTTGAATATCGGCAGAAAATCTACATATCTAATTTGCTGTGCTTTGGTAAATTCATTTAGGCGCTGACGTGCTTTAATTTCATATTCGCGGGAACCTGGTGAGCCAATTTCTCGTAGTAAGGGTGTCATCACCAGCAGGAATTTACTGTTGGCTTGATGCGTCAGCGCTTGAATTTTTCTAATTGCTTCCAAATTTACACCTACGCGATCGCCACCCTCTTTCTGTACTGCTTCCATTTCTGGTATCGGCTTGGGCTTTTGGATATAACGCTGATATACTTCTACTAACGCTAAAGGCGGTTTCTTGTCTGGGTAGTTGCGATCGCGTCCCACTGGTAAAGAGGTAGGAACTGTTGCAAATAAGTCATCGGTATTAATTATCAACACTATTGCTTGGGCATTAAAGCTACCAAATCTTTCTAAATAGGCTAATTCATTTCTTGGGCCCCATGAATTAGCAGAAGCATTTAATACTTCTATTCTCTGTATTTTTTCTAGGCGGGCTGTTGCCAAGGAGCATTGCATTAGGCTGGAAATGGTATTATTTTGGTCTGTCCACCAGCCACCGTTGGCGATAGAATCTCCTAAAAGCAGCACTCGCAGGGTAGAGGGTGCAGGTGTTTGCTGTATCGCTTCACCGCGCATGGAATAATGATTAATCTCAATGCGATTGCCATTACGACGGGTACGCTGGTTAGGGGCTAATAAATAACCTATCTGTTCATCGTCAATGTAAATTAAGGGATTACCAAAACCAAATAGCGATCGCAGTCCTACTTCAATCGCCACAAACAATCCTACAATTACCGCCAAAATTATTATCAGCACCAATATCACCTGTAAACACAATGGTTAATGGTTAATGGTTAATGGTTAATGGCTAATAGTTATGAACAGTTAGCAATTAGCAACCAACAACCAACAACCAACAATTAACGATTATTTAACTTGTTATAGCTTATACTTTTATATCTGGGTGTTTTCGGATGGTGTACTGATGATAAAATTTTATAATTTAACATGAAAATTGCTTAGTTTTCTCTGGCTTACTGCCTATTTCTCATTATATCTAATGCTTCCTTCCTGCTAGTTTTACTCACATATATTGTATAAAAAGTGTATTTACTCCTTTGGACGTAAATAATTGTGGGGATGCAAACTTTGCAAAGCTTAAACAAAATAGTAGTAAAAATTGCTTATCAGATGGCAACGAAAGGACTAAAATCGAAACGGACAAATTGGCCCTGTAAGAAAGGAGGATTACAAAGCTATGTCCGATTTAAACAGAGGAATCATGAAATTTAAGGGTGCGGATTCTCCAAAAGCTGTCACTATTTCCACTGTGCTGCTTTTGGGGGCGATCGCAGTTCTAATTATTTGGGCGCTGCAATCAGCCTATGCTGTAAACTAGAAGAAGTGAAAGCCCAGATTTTGGGTGCAAAATGTTTCATTGATGTAGTGCTGTCAGCTATTAGCTATTAGTAAGTTCTACTGATTGCTATTTGTTGAGAGGGCTTCTGCAATAATCATTATTTTTGTTTATCACCTAAAAACAAAAAACGTCGAAATTAACAGTAGGGGCGCGGAATTTTGAAAGCGCCCTTACGATTGGGGAGGATTCCAATTTTGCATGAATAGCCAGCCAGGCAGCCAGGCACTTAAGTGCCTGTCTGAAAGCGCGCATTCCTCTACAAGAGGACTGGGAAAGTTCTTTAACAACTTGGGATGCTCCCTTACGATTGTATGATACGTTAGCAAATCGAACGTAGGTGGGGCTATGCCCTATAATGCTGAATTAACAAATAAAGTCATGTATTTGGGTGTGGGATTTTGGTTAGTTTCGGCACAAGACTGCGAAGCGATCGCGTCAAAGAATATCATCATAACTACTCGATCCCCCCTAACCCCCCGAAGATTGGGGGGAAAATCAACTCAAATTCCCCCTTTTAAGCGAGAAATCAACTCAAAGTCCCCCTTTTAAGCGGGAAATCAACTCAAAGTCCCCCAAGAAGCGCGGGGGATTTAGGGGGATCAACAAATAACTTTTCAGACACCTTCTCAAATTTGCCTTTTGGTGTGCCACTTATAAAAGTAGAACAATCCAGACTATTACTTTCAGAAAAAGATATATTTCCCCTGAATTCAAAAATATTCAGCAGGATTCATTATAGAAGGCCGTACGTTATGCGTGCCGATATGAAACTATGTCAAATTGAAGATAAATCTAAAATCCAAAATTCAACATGCTTGAACTCTGGGGTGTCTTAGTTATTGTAATTGTCTGTCCTTTGTTGGGCGCATTACCACTCATTGCTTGGATTGCTCAAGCCTTGAAGGGGCGACAATTAGCAGAGGTTGGTACTGGCAATATTGGTGTTTCAGCCGCTTTCTACCACGGTGGTAAAATGGTAGGAATTCTGGCTGTGTTGTCAGAAGCTCTCAAAGGTATTGCCGCAGTCTTTCTTACTCGTCTTTTCTTCCCAGATGGATCGGCTTGGGAATTGATAGCTTTAATAGCCCTAGTCATGGGCCGATACTGGATGGGTAGAGGAGCGGGTACTACAAATGTAGTCTGGGGATTTACAGTACACGATCCTCTCTCCGCAGCATTTGTATTTTTGGTGGCGAGTATCTGCTTTACGATTCTGCGCGATCGCCAAATAGCAAAATATGGAGTTTTAATTCTATTTCCCCTTATTGTGGCAATCTTACATCCTGAAGATATATTTAGAATTATTGCAGCTATTTCCCTAGCAGCCTTACTAGGCTGGATTTACAAACAAATCCCCGATGACTTGAATCTTCCAGTCGAAGCCGCACAAACAGATACGCAAGGAGTATTACAATTTCTGCGCGGGGATCAAGGTATTCTCTGTCTCGATGAAGAGTTAGATGCTGGTGTGGCGGGATTTAAAGCCGCAAGATTAGCTCAAGTGAAGCAATGGGGTTATTCTGTACCCAAGGGATGGATACTTCTTCCCAACTATGATCCAAAACTGATCATAGACTTTTTGCAGCCATCGGAATTATCCCCTTTAGTAGTGCGTTCTTCCGCTATCGGCGAAGATTCGGAACAAGCTTCCGGTGCGGGACAATACGAAACTGTTTTAAACGTTACCACAAAAGAGGGTTTACAAAATGCGATCGCTCGTGTTCGGGCTTCTTACGATCATCCCTCCGCAGTACAATACCGACGCGATCGCAATGTCAAAGATGCAGGAATGGCGGTACTAATTCAACAACAAGTCCAAAGCGTATTTTCTGGTGTGGCGTTTAGCCGCGATCCCATGACTCAAGAACAAGATGCGGTAGTAATTGAAGCCTTACCAGGAAGCGCGGCTCAAGTTGTTTCTGGACGAGTCACACCAGAGCAATACCGAGCTTTTGTTGTCGATATGGAAAATTTAGCGCTGATTCAATTAGAAGGTCAAGGACGTGTACCACCAGCGTTAATTAAACAAGTCGCATATTTAGCCAGACGTTTAGAAGAACGCTATCACGGTATCCCTCAAGATATAGAATGGAGTTATGATGGGCAAACCCTTTGGCTATTACAAGCTCGACCCATTAGCACCTTATTACCCATCTGGACACGTAAAATAGCCGCAGAAGTAATTCCCGGATTAATTCGTCCGTTAACTTGGTCGATTAATCGTCCCTTAACCTGTGGTGTATGGGGAGGACTTTTTGCTTTGGTGTTGGGTGAACGTTCCTTGGGATTAGATTTCAACGAAACGGCGACGCTACACTATTCCCGTGCTTATTTCAATGCTAGCCTCTTAGGACAAATTTTCTTGCGCATGGGTTTACCGCCAGAAAGTTTGGAATTTCTCACCAGGGGAGCAAAAATGAGCAAACCGCCGTTTAATTCCACATTACAGAATATACCTGGATTGTTGCGGTTGCTGATGCGGGAGTTATTTTTAGAAAGGGATTTTAAGCGAGATTACCGCAAACGCTTTGTTCCTGGTTTATCAAAATTATCCGTAGAATCACTAAACCAACTTGAGCCGCCAAGATTATTGGCAAGAATAGAATATATTTTAGAATTGCTACGCAGCGCCACTTATTACAGTATTATGGCTCCTTTGAGTGCGGCGCTACGCCAGGCAATATTTAAAGTCAAAGACAGTAAACTTGATAATAGCCTCACACCAGAAGTAGCCGCATTGCGATCGCTACACGAGTTAGCGACAAAAGCCAGACAGGAATTTCCCAATTTCAATCCAGATACAGTGATTGAGGATATGGCAAAATCCGAAAATGGCATGGAAATAATCACAGAATTTGAAAAATTGCTGCAACATTATGGTTATCTGAGTGAAGTAGGAACAGATATCGCCGTTCCCACCTGGAAAGAAGAACCCATAGCGGTAAAGCAGTTGTTTATACAGTTGATGCAGGGAGACGAACCAGCAAAACTGGAAAATACACTTGGTAAAAGAAAAAAAGGTGCTGTACAGCGGCGTTTGGATCTCAAAGGACGAGTCACCGAGATTTATTCTAAGTTATTAGCCGAATTGCGTTGGACTTTTGTAGCGTTAGAGGAATTTTGGATCAAAGCTGGCTTGCTTAAAGAAACTGGAGATATATTTTTCTTAGAGTTTGATGAAATACGGCGTATAGTTCAGGGTGGTGATAGCCAATTGTTATACCAATTACCCGAAATTGTGGAATTAAGGCGATCGCTACTTGCAGAACACGGTGAACTCAATCCCGTACCGCTCTTAGTATACGGTAATACTCCCCCTGCCATTCCTTCGCGAATCCCTTACCTTTCCCCCGATCAAACATTACAAGGTATCCCTGCTAGCCCTGGAAAAGCGGTAGGAAGGATAAAGGTGTTACGGAATTTCCAAAACGTATCGGAAATTGACCGAGAGACAATATTAGTAGTACCTTATACTGACTCTGGCTGGGCACCCATACTTGTTAGGGCTGGAGGATTGATTTCCGAAGCGGGTGGAAGGCTTTCTCACGGAGCTATCTTAGCTCGTGAATATGGAATTCCCGCAATAATGGACGTGCGAAACGCTACATGGGTTTTGCAAGATGGGCAGAAAGTACGGATTGATGGATCTAGGGGTATTGTGGAAATATCTAACGATTTAAGACCGGAATGATATTTTAGCTCACGCACGAGGCAAGAGAGGCGCAGAGAGTTGGGAGCATCCCAAATGTGTAAACTTCCCAAGATTCGCCCTGAAATAAATTTCGGGCTAAAAGCTAAAATCATCTAGAAGATGATTGAACTAAATTTTTAACCCGTTTTTAACGGGTTTGAGCTTTTAGCCGGAAATTTATTTCACGGCTTTTTGCTCTGCGTTCCTCTGCGTAAACCTCTGCGTTCCTCTGCGTTTAAAAACACTAAGATTTTTCACTCAAATTACCCGAAACCTTAAATCCTGCCCAATAATAAGGATGATTATAAACTTTTTTATCTGCTGGCATTTGACTACTTCTATACAGTTCCGTTGCTAGATGCGCTCTAATTCTTAACCCCTCTGGAGGTAATTCATTCAATAAATTTTCATACCATTTTGTCAGTTCATCAGCAGTCAAATTTTGCAGCCATGTTATTGCTTCCGTCAAAGCTGTGGTTGCTGATTTCTTTTGCTTGATTCTGCGATAAAACTCTATCATCATCAAAGCACTAGCTACTGATTCTGATGTCCAAAGGTTATTGATGACGTGAGGAACTCCCGCAGTCAGAAAACCACTGACTAAACCTACATATTCGGTGGTGATACTTTGGGAAGAATTTATAGCTGTTTCGGCGGCTGATAGGGTAATCAGTTTATAATTAGAAAGCAGATTGTTGTACATTTCTTCTATAGAAAGTCTATCTGCATCTGCTAATACCAATTCTGACTGATACGGCTGACTACAATTATCAGCTATCTTGCCAATAAAATGAAATATGTTGTAATCTTCAGATAGGGCATTTGCTACCTGCATTTTAGTAGCTTGTGAACCTTGAATGCGTTGGAAATTCTCAAACAAATGGCTAATAGTTTCAGCTTCTATTTTGGCAAATTTGAGTCCAGGATAACCTATACTATCTGGTTGTTCGACACTCAATAATAAATGTTCGTTCGTCTCTTCTAATGGTTCTGATTTGAGAGATAATCCAATTTGCGCACTTGGTAAGTATGTAATTTTGTAATTCTGTCCGATTCTCTCACCGGGAGAACAAAGCTGGAAAAGTGCATGTAGAGGTAATTTATGCAAGTCGCGGTGGGGAATTAAAATTAGTTGGTTGATATCTTCTAATTCCCGGATGGTTGCAGAAATATTGAGGATATTTTTAAGTTGTAATAGCCTCTGTTCCATATCTACATACCAGGAATGTTTGCTTTTGCTGTTTTTATCTCCAGCTTGGTTTTGATAATCCTGGTATTGTTGATTCCAATCTTCTAGCCAATCTTCAAATTCGATTAAGCGTGCGACTGCTTCAGGTACAGGTAATTCATCAATTGATGCAAAATTGAGTACGGGTGTGAATATGGGGATGGGTTCTGGAGATTTATATTTAACAACAAAAGTACGTAAGGTACAAGGGCTAATATGCCAGTAAATTATCGCTGTGTTTCGATTCAGTAGTTGTTGAATTTCGCTGTAGGTGGGTGAGATAATTTCTTCAGTCCAACCACCAAGCAGCCAAGTTAAACACGAGTTTTTACTGTATTCTGCAATTTCCAAAGCTTGCGCTAACTCTCCAGTTTGTATGGCGATATCAAGCGTTAATTGTCCCAAGCCAGCAAATTTTAAAGCCAGTTGTTTTTTACTTTCATCGCTACGAGTGGTTTCGTTGAGTAAGCTTTGCAAGAAATCTGTGGCGCGTTGGTGATATTCTTGCGCTGCTGCTGTTTCTCCCAAAACTACAAGGGTTTTGACGAGATTTTGCAAAACTTCTAGATGCAACAGCGGAAATTCTGCTGGTGTAAGATTGACAAGCGCTTGTTTATATGCTGTTACACCTTGTGGCCAATAACTACGGGGTGTGGAATGTGTTTTACCGAGGTCGTAGTAAGCATTAGCGATCGCTAGTTGTAATCTTCCCCAACCTTCCGGATGGATGTCTTGGCGAACATATTTCAAGCCTTCCTGATAACTAGCCAGTCTTCCATTATATCCGCCTTCTTTCAAGTCAGGGTTACTGGCTGCGATATTACTTAAGCGCAAATGTTGATGTAAATTTTCTGCATTTGCAGCGGCGTTACCTCGACCTAACCAAGCTTCCCAGTAATCTTGTTTAATTTGCAAAGCGCCATCGTAGGAAGCAACCGCTTCTGCAAATCGCCCTAAATAAAATTCTGCCACACCCCGGTTATACCAAGCTAGGTGAAATTCGGGGTTAATTTCTATGGCTTTGTCGTAAGAGGCGATCGCATCTTCGCGGCGTCCTAAGTTGTCTAAGGCGATACCCCGGTTAAACCAGGTTAAATAGAAATTACGATTAATCGCAATGGCTTGATCCCAAGAAGCGATCGCATCTTCCCACTGTCCCAAACTTGCGAAGACTACACCCCGATCCAGCCAAGCATTATGATAGTCGGGTTTAATACGTATGGCTTGGTCGTAAGCTTCAATAGCTTCTTGAATATGTCCTAATTTCTCCCTTGCACCTCCCAAAGCATACCAAGCTTCATGAAAGTCGGGGTAAATTTCTATCGCTTGATGATAATTTGTAATTGCTTCTTGTAAATTGCCTAAATTAGCCAGTGTTACTCCTCGGTAATACCAAGCTAAATAAAAATCGGGGTTAATTTCAATTGCTTGGTCAAAAGCAGCGATCGCTTCATGATTTTGTCCCCCTTCTGCTAGTGTAAACCCTCGGAAATACCAGTTTTCTGGATCCTGGGGTTGCAAGTTTAAGGCGTAGTCGAAACTAGAAATAGCCTCCGCGAAACGTTTCAACCTCAATTGTGCTAAACCTCTTCCTGACCAAGCTTCATGATAGTCGGCTTTAACTTCTATTGCTTCGTTAAAGGCGGCGATCGCTTCTTCAAAGCGTCCTAATTCACCTAGGGTTGCGCCTCTGTTGTACCATCCTTTATGGAAATCCGGTTTAATTTCAAGTGCTTTATCGTAAGAGGCGATCGCTTCTGTAAAATTACCTAAATAATATAGTGTTAAACCTCGGTTAAACCAGTATTCGTAAGCATCTGGTTTTAGTTCTACAGCTTTATCGTAAGATGTGAGCGCTCCTGATAAATCGCCTATTTTTGCTTGTTGCAGACCATGATAATACCATGCTTGGGCATGGGCACTACTGGCATTAGATTGATTACTCAACGCCTCAATAATTGCGTGGGGATCGGTGGTTTGAATTCCCAACCCAACAGCTAATTGTTGGACTAAATTAGTGCTTTGCTCCAACCTGACTAGCAAATCATCCAGAGTGCTTTCTACAGCCGGTGGTGCATTTACCCAAGATTCATCCAAGGTGATTGCGCCTGCTGCTTGTAGGCTTTCTTTCACCCAAGTTTCTTCTTCTTCTTCCCTAGGAGGAATAAAGTTTGTAGCTGTAGCTGTTGCGGTGACAATACCTTCCTGGAGAGTCTCGCTGGGATAAAACAGACTTTTTAGTCTGGTAGTTGGGACATCTTCTCCTTCATTATGCCATAACAGTTCCCCTAAATCCCGAATCAAATCTATTCCGGGAGTACTCGGCAGGCATAATGGAGGCGTCGGTTCTCCATTGTGTTGTTGACCTTCTTCTAAATACCATTCCTCAAAGTTTTCTGTCCATTCTTCATCTTCTAGAGGAACAATATCCGCGACAGGAACAGCGATAGGTACAGACTCTGCAACTTCATCAAAATTATTTTCGACTGCACTTTGCCAATATTCTTCGCCCAAATTCCGTGTTAACAGCCGGATACCGATATCATAGGCAAGTTCTCCGATTGTCCCAATTTGCAACTCACCCAGTTGGATCATTCTCTCCGCGATTAGGTTGTTCGGTGCGGGGGAAGTTAGCAATCTTTCGCCAAAGTCCAATAGCCAATCTATCCAACGGTCAAGACTAATGCGATGTTCCACCCGTTGTAAATATTTTAGTGCCCATTGTTGTCCGCGTGCTTGATACACGCCTTCCAACAACTGGGTAAACAGAAATTCCAGATCCGCATTTGTAAGTTCGGGTGGCTGTTGCACCACCTGATTTTCTCCCATAACTTTAACAGAAAGAGTCTGTTTGGCACTAAGGGTAAGATTCAAAAACTTTTTAAGCCACTGCACAAGCAACTTGAGCATCTCGGGAACTCTTGGGTGTTTTTTTTCTAGATTTTAGCGATCGCTGTCTTAATAAAATCATGAATTACGTAAAATACCGCTACATTTTTTACAGAGACAATTAGTAGTCTCTAAAAGCACATTAAACTAATCTAGCAGCAGACCACTAGTCACAGAGTTATAGCGATATTTGAGAATGGAGATCAAGTGTATAATATACGTAATGGCTATAAGTATTTTATAAACAAGTATTTTATAAAAAATCATATTAAGTCGAAAAACGTGCTGGGACGAGACAGGTAAAGGTTTTCTCATCCGTCATATCAGGGCATAGCCCTGCCTAAAATTAGAAATTTTTAACAATTCATTTACTAAATCATTTATTTATAAACAAAGATAAACTGACATCTGGCATGATTTTCAACAAGACCTAAAAAATTAGGCTTGCGTTAGCTTGCTTGATGGGTTTTCTAATTTTGCCTGTTCTAAAGTGACAAAAGCGGGATAAAGTGATAAAAAAGGCGTAAAATGCTTAAAACCCCTCATACCAATTTGAAAATGATTGCAACCGATGGATTTACATAACCCATACCCAGAAAGGGTTTCTCAATCCAAAATCTAAAATCAAAAATCCTGTTAGGGTATAAGTTTTACGGGGTTTTCCTTGTGCATAGCTGCCTTATCATCTATGTTTGATGGTGGTACAGTATCAAGTTTGGTCTGTCCTTGATTGATTATCCGCATGGAATTGCTCAATTAATGCTTGGATAATTATTTGCGGATCATCTGTCTGAATTCCAAGTTGTTGAGCAATCATTTGGCGTATATTTTCATCCTGCTCCATCAAAGTAAATAATTCTTCCAAGGTAATAGTTTGTAATTCACCTCCTTGGGGGAGATTTTCTGCGCCGCCACCATCGTTAGCTGCAACATTTGGCTGGAAATTTTCGAGATTATTTTCTTGTGCTTGTATCAGAGGGTTTTTTGTCGGTGCAAAAGTTGTTCCTTGGGCATCTGGGCCGTTATACTCCCATACTGGCTCTGGGTCATTGCGTGTTAACATCTGCATACCGATATCATAGGCAACGTTTCCCACTTGCCCAATATCCAAATCACCCAACTGCACCATTCGGGACGCTAATTCATTATTTGGTGTCGGTGATGCTAGCAATCTTTCACCAAAGCGCTGCAACCACTCAACCCAGCGTTCTTGCGGAACACGATGTTCTAAATTATGCAGCCACTTCAAAGCCCACTGTTGTCCGCGTGCTTGATGCACCCCTTCTAACAGTTCATTGAAGAGAAATTCTAAATCCGTATCATTTAAGGGTGGAGGTGGTGTATTTTGAACATTACCTCTTACTGCTGATGGAGCCTGTTTTTTGCCAAATAAGCTTTGAAATAACCTTTTGAACCACTGAATGAGCCGTTTGAGCATCTCCAGCACCCCTCTCTGTTTTGTTTACCCTAAGATTGTAGCGATGTCTATGGGCATTGGGAATTGGGAATTGGGCATTGGGCATTGGGAATTGGGAATTGGGCATTGGGCATTGGGCATTGGGTATCGGGCATTGGGCATCGGGCATTGGGCATTGGGCATAATTTACAAAAATAAATTTAGTTTCTCTCAGGGCGGAAAAATCCACAAGTTATGGTAGTACGTTTAAAATAGTTTAGTCCCAAACTCTACTGGGTGTTACTCATCAACACCAAAAGGCGTTGAAAGCCATGTCTTACGAACCCCTACATCACAAGTATCGCCCAAAGAGTTTTGCTGAACTGGTCGGACAAGAGGCGATCGCTACTACCCTAACTAACGCTATCCGTGCAGCAAAAATAGCACCTGCCTATTTGTTCACCGGCCCCAGAGGTACGGGAAAAACTTCTAGCGCCCGCATTTTAGCGAAATCGCTCAATTGTCTAAAAAGTGACAAGCCCACCGCTGAACCCTGCGGCGTGTGTGATGTTTGTCAAGGAATTACTAAGGGTTATTCCTTAGATGTGATTGAAATCGATGCCGCTAGTAATACTGGTGTAGATAATATCAGAGAAATTATAGAAAGGGCGCAATTCGCTCCTGTTCAGTCTCGCTACAAGGTTTATGTGGTCGATGAGTGTTTAACAGGAGATTCTCTAGTTTTAACCAGTGAGGGATTAATCAGAATTGACGATCCCAAAATAAAAGGTAAAAAAGTTCTCAGTTACAACGACTCTACAGGAAACTGGGAATATAAAAAAGTTGTCCGATGGTTAGACCAAGGAGAACGTCAAACTTTAGTTATCAAGACAACTAACCGCGAAATCAGATGTACGGGTAATCATTTAATCAGGACAGACCGGGGATGGATAGCAGCAAAAGACGTAAAAGAAGGAACAAGGATACTATCCCCTGTGAATACTGCTACATCGACATTGGTACAAACAGCAGTAGAAAGTGGATATCAAACCTTCAAGAGTATTCAATCCCCGCCGCGATGGATTACAAGTTTAGAAACTGTTAAATCAGTTCGTTCCGGCGAAGTTGAGAAAGTCTACGACATTGAAGTAGAGGATAATCATAACTTTGTGGCTAACGGACTTTCTTTGCATAATTGCCACATGCTCAGTACTGCTGCGTTCAATGCGCTACTCAAGACCCTAGAAGAACCACCTAAACACGCTGTCTTTGTCCTCGCAACAACCGACCCACAACGAGTACTACCAACAATTATTTCCCGTTGTCAGCGCTTTGACTTTCGCAGGATACCTTTAGAAGCGATGGTAAAACATTTAACAGATATCGCTGCCAAAGAAAACATCAATATTACTCATGAAGCCATCACCCTGGTAGCTCAAATTGCTCAAGGTGGATTGCGGGATGCAGAAAGTTTGCTTGACCAGTTAAGTTTATTATCGGGGGAAGTGACACCAGATAAAGTTTGGGATCTGGTGGGTTCGGTAAGTGAACGGGATCTACTAACTCTTTTAGGTGCGATCGCTCAAGACAATTCCGAAACACTTCTCGACTGTACCCGTAAAATTCTAGATCGCGGTCGAGAACCTTTAATAATTCTCCAGAATCTCGCCGCCTTCTACCGGGATTTACTTATTGCCAAAACAGCACCTAGCCGTCAAGATTTGGTTGCTTGTACTCCCCAAACCTGGAAAGCACTGATTGATTTTGCTAAGGGGTTAGATACTAGCACAATTTTGCTAGGACAGCAACATCTACGAACAACTGAAGTACAACTAAAGAACACTACCCAGCCGCGTTTGTGGTTAGAAGTCACATTGCTAGGATTATTGCCTTCAGCAACAAATCGCGCAACACCAGCAGTATCCCCAACACCTCGTACTTCATCACCTCAACACCATATCACCCCATCCTCCTTTACTCCCCATACTCCTTCTACTCCCCCCACTCCCCCCACTCCTACTCCCCAGCAATCGGTACAACGGGAGGAACCCCCTACTTCCCCACCACCCCAACCCACACCTATTGAAGAAGTTACTGAACCTGCATCAACTCCCGCAGCATCAGTAACAGCTGAGGAGCAAGATTCCTCCGCTTCTTCACTGGAAGAAATTTGGCAATCAATCGTAGAATCTTTGCCAACACCGGCAAAAGCTCTATTAAAAGAGCATGGACGCTTATTAAGTTTCAACGATGATGCTGTGGTTTTGGGTATTCCACCCAAATTGATTAAGCTTGCACAAGCCAAAGTAGCGGATGTAGAAGCCGCTTTTATAAAAGTCCGCCAACAAAGAGTGAAAGTGAGTGTGGTTCCAAACCAGCCTCAAACTGCTGCGGCTAATGAACGCAAAGAAGTTAAGAGAAACGTTACTCCTGTTGTTCATCAACCACCTGTTTCCACCTACGAGAAACAAAAAGCACCTGCTGTGGAAACTCGTCAACCGGTGAAAACAGTACCACCAAAAGCAGAAGCTGCGGTAAATACTGAAAATATAGTCCGAAGTGCTACCCCACAGCCTCCTCAACAAACATCAACAGCTAATTGGGAAACAGATGAAGGAGCGATCGCAGCTCAGCGTCTGGCACAATTTTTTGATGGAGAAATCATTCGCTTTACAGAGGATGCAGCAGAAATTGCTGACTCGACAACTACATCTGAATGGGGAGATGAAGCGGAAGCCGATGATGAATTTTAATAAGACTTAGCGATTTCCAACAAATAAATTAAACAGCCATGTGAATTAAAACGGCAGGCAATTATCAGGTTTTAGAAATCGACCACAGATAAACACAGATAATTTATCTTATCTGTGTCCACCCCCCTCATTCCCACGCCACTTGCTACAACGCGGGAAACCCGCGCAACGCAGTGGCTCCCCTTACAAGGGGGGAAGACAGAGGAAAAACTTTTATTTATTGTCCATCTGTGGTTACAATATCCTAAAATTTGAAGTCCCTTAGTACAACCTTGCAGAAATTCGTAACGAATTAAACTCAGAAATACTCTGCGTCCCTCTGCGCATACCTCTGCGCCCCTCTGCGTTTAAAAACGCTACAAACTTATGCAAAGCTGTACTTAGACAAAGAAATTCCTTGCCTTCAGAACACCCGTATTTTGACTTGGCATAGTTATGCCAGTCACATCCACAACCAAATCACGATCCGCACCAAAGGATTTAGTCTTATCATTAACTGACAAATAGGTACTACCTTGCCATGTGAACAATACCGCCTCGTTTCCTTTCAATGCCTGTTTGCCTTGATTACGCGGGTTTTTGTCGGCATAGGCAGATTGAATTGCAGCAGATAGACTATTTCCTTTCATCTCACCTGCATTAAATAGTTTTTGCGGACGTTCAATTGTAGATAAATTGCCATCGTAGTCAAGCTGAATGCGATCGCCTTCGGTAGGATTAAAGTCAGTGATGCGATCGAGCATATTTATTTGCGATTGAGAAAATGCCTCTTTTTGAGTTTTGCCGGAATAGACAAAGCGATCTGCACCAGATCCACCCGTCAGTACGTCAGCCCCCAAATCACCAGAAAGAGAATCATTTCCTTCTTTACCCAAAATTTCATCGCTACCTTGAGTACCAGTGAGAGTGTCATTACCCGTTCCCCCGGTGATGGGAGGAGTTTCTCTAAACACACCCATGACTTTACCATCACCATCAGAGGCTGCGGTAGCCCCCACTTCATAAGCCCCAGCGTCAATTTTTTTGTCTCGTTGATAACCCCGCTGATCTAGAGTGGGAGCATCTGTATTAACACCGGCATTAATGGCAGCGCTATCAGATAATAGAGCGTGGGTAAGAACTCCGCCACCATTATCTTGCAAAGGGCCAAGGCGAGGATCAGCAAACTTAATATCAGCAGTAACTTTGATTTCTTCACTTGAGGGGCTGGGATATTGAATATTTCCCCCTCCATCAACTAATTCCGCATTCGTTTGCTGTTTATTTTGGTTTCCTGCCTTGTTATTCCCAAAAATTGAATTGGTAACTTCAAGCTGTTTATTACCTTTATAAATTGCTCCGGCTTCACTTCCAGCAAAGTTATTGGCAAAAGTTGAGTTGACAAGGTTGGTTGTAGATTTCCACTGTTCGCTATAAATCCCTCCACCCTTACCATTGTTTTTGTCTAGGGCTTGATTGCCTGAGAAAGTTGCATTGATGATGTTAACAGGTGACTCGCCATTATACCACAACCCGCCACCTTGGGTTTTTGCTGTATTCTTGGCAATGGTAGTATCACGAAGTGTCAATTGAGTCGGACCTACTCGCAGTCCACCACCTTTGCCATTGCTGGTGTGATTGTCGATAATCGTGCTATCTTCAACAATCACTTTATCTTGGGGATAACCAAATAAGTATAATCCCCCAGCTTCTTTGTCTGCTTTGTTGCCTTCAATTCGAGTATTGGCAATGCGAATCGTGCCCCCTACAGAATCACCTTCTTCTGGACGAGAATAGAACCGTTTATCGTTGGGAATGCTTCCACCATCAATGGCGATCGCACCGCCTGCGCCTCCATAACTACCCGATTTTAATTTGTCGCTGAATACTTCGTTGTTGAGAAACTTGGAATCTTCTACATTCAGATTGCTGAAGATGGCGAAAATTCCGCCACCGTTAACCCCTTTGTTGTTAGTAAATGTGCTGCCCTTGACATTGATATTACATTTGTGCAACGTTCCAATCGCACCACCACTGACCTCATTACCGTTAGAAGTACCATCATTGCCGTCAAAGGTACTGTTATTTACATTCAGAGTGCAGCGATCGCGTACAAAGATAGCACCCCCACCACGAGAAACATTATCGCGGAACTGACAATTATCAACGGTCAATTTAACATCATCTGTCGTGTGAACCGCTCCGCCAAAATCATTCTTGATATAGGCATCTTTTAAGGTCAGATTCCGTAAAGCGATGTTGGTATTAGCCTGATTAACGTTAAAAATGCGAGTAGCGTTGTTACCACTGATACTTAAATTTGAGACGTCAGAGGCGTCAATTGTGACATTCTTACTGATGCTGATCTGGCCACTGGTGAGAGTAATAGTCTTATTTGCCAGATTGTCAGCAAAGCGAATGGTAGCGCCTGAATTAGCTTTAGCGATCGCTTCCCTTAAAGATCCCGGCCCCTTATCTGCTGTGGTCGTTACAGTAATGATGTTACCTGAATTCGATGATTGAGCCATGAAAAATCCTCTGGGCTTTACCCGTTGTCTTTGGTCAGGAGTTGCCAAATCGGTATGGTAAACGCACCCCTGGCTAACAACTACGGACTTAAAGATAAGCCCGGAAATAAATTTCGGGCTTTGTAGAGACGCGAAATTTCGCGTCTCTACATTGGTTAAAAACCGACTCGCTAAAACTTTTAACCCATTTTTAATGGGTTTTAGCTATCAGCCGGAAATTTATTTCACGGCTTCTCGTTTGTGGAACTGACTGAGAAAAATAAGCCCGGAAATAAATTTCGGGCTTTGTAGAGACGCGAAATTTCGCGTCTCTACATTGGTTAAAAACCGACTCGCTAAAACTTTTAACCCATTTTTAATGGGTTTTAGCTATCAGCCGGAAATTTATTTCACGGCTTCTCGTTTGTGGAACTGACTGAGAAAAATAAGCCCGGAAATAAATTTCGGGCTTTGTAGAGACGCGAAATTTCGCGTCTCTACATTGGTTAAAAACCGACTCGCTAAAACTTTTAACCCATTTTTAATGGGTTTTAGCTATCAGCCGGAAATTTATTTCACGGCTTCTCGTTTATTAGTATATACTCCGATAATCGCTTTAAATACACTGAAACTTTAAAAATATGAATTTTTTGTAAATGAAAACTGATATTTTGCTTATTAATTGACACTTTCCGGGCTAAAATCAAGCATAATTAATGGTTTGTGGTTAATAGTTCATATCCATGAACCATGAACCATGAACCATTAACCATTAACCATTAACCATTAGTTTCCTTTATGCACAGTTTTCACCCATTTTAAGCGCTTAGGACGCACCGACATCCGGGCGGTAGCGCTGCTCATCACTACTAACCAATGCAACATATACAAAGTGCCGCGTAGAGTTTGAAGCAGCACCAATAAGTTAGTAGAAATACGTAAGTTTTTTTGTTTCCTGATTCGCACCAGACCGGCGAACATTCCAGCCATTGACATTGTTACACTCAAGCCAGTGACTGGGCTGAGTATGGGTGGACGATGCCGAGCGATCGCCATCAATAAATCTGGGATTGCGGCGGTGGGTAAAATGTACTGGATCAGCGTAAACATCAGCAAATCCCAGGTTTTGCGGGTTCCCATGCGGTTTCTGAGAATCAAATCCCAGTAATCTAAATACCGCTGATATCCGCCTTCAGCCCAGCGGTTGCGCTGATGCCAAAGCGCGATCGCAGTTGTCACACCTTCTTCTTCTACGGGTGGTAAAAAGACATTTTCAATATCCCATTTGTCTAGATGTAAGCGGAACGTGAGATCCAAATCATCGGTGATAGTTTCTTCATTCCAGCCACCACAACGGAAAAGGGCTTTACGGCGGACAAATTGACCGTTACCTCGCAACTCACCAACACCACCAGCAAAAGCTCGTGCTTGGTGTATAAAGGCATCAAATGCCATTTCAGCTGCTTGACCCTTTGTCCAGAAATTTTCATCAGCGTTGGCGATCGCTTTTCGCACTTGTACCGCGCCTAGCTTTTCGCGTGCAAACAAAGGTATAACTTCTTGCAGCATATCTGGTGAAACTTGGGCATCAGCATCAAAAACTGCCAAAATTTCCCCTTTTGTCAATGGCAAAACCTGATTTAATGCTCCAGATTTGCCACCGCCAGCATCTGGTAAACGCCGCAAAACGTTTAAATTGTCGTATTTTTGTGCTAGTTCTGCTAACAACTGCGGCGTTGTGTCGCTACTGTTATCGTCAACTATCCAGACTTCGTATTTTCCTTCTGGGTATTTGAGATTGCAAAGGTTTTTGACTAATTTGCCAATGACCGCTTCTTCATTTTTAGCAGCGACTAAAACAGACACATAGGGAAAATCGCCCTGCATTTCTTCATCAGTATGGCGGGGTCGAGCAAAAACTAGCACAAGGGCATGAAGCCCAAGGATAGTAGTCAATCCCAGTACTAACAAATAGCCCCAGGAAATTAAATGCAGAGCGATCGTACCACTCCAGACAATTGTCAAAACTAGAGCGGCTTTACGTCGGCGACCTTGAAACCGGGATGGAAGAGACACAGAATTTTTCAATGTCTCCTCCTCCAACTCCTCCTGCGCCGATAGGTCAGCAAGCAGGGATTCGAGCGGGTCAAGCTCGTTGTAAGAATCGTTTTCGGGCCAGAAATTCGCTGGCATAGGTTACAGTATTCAACCACCAGTATTTGTCCACACCCATAGCAAAGCTGGGTATTAGGTAACACCAAACTGTGCAACCTTCACACACTTTTAGCTTACCTTGAGATTGGCGGTACTTTTCCACCTCTTCGGACTCGCGATACAACTCGTAGAGCCGTCCCTGGATGGGAACTCCGGTTTGGGCAAAGTGGTAACAAGGTAACAGCAGTTCGTCGTTAGGAGAAATAGCAATGACCGCATCCACCGCCTTACAGCGAGGATTTTTGGTATCATTGCCCCCAGCTTCGATAAAAGCCAGTGCAGCCTTATTGTACCCGACATTTTTGTATTTCTTGGCGGTAGCTTCTATTGCCGCTACCATTTCAGCCGTGGGATTCTTATTGGAATTGTAGTGTTCATGGGCAGTGAAGGCAGGATTGAGCCAAACGCGAACCCCTAGATTTTTACCTAGTTCACCCACTTCCTCAATACGTTCGTAGTTTTGAGCGGTAACAGTATGGTTAAGCACTGGAAATTCACCCAGAGACTTAGCAATATTTACCGACTCAACCAAAGTGTCAAAAATTTTTACACCCCGTGAGTGGTCGTGAGTTTCTGCATCCGGTCCATCCAAGGAGAAATTCAAAAAGTCTACCAACCCTTGAATTTCCTTAGCTTTCTGCGGATACAGAATCGTATTCGTGGTTATACTGGTATAAAAACCTTGGTGTTTTGCCTCAGTATAAATTTGTCCTACATCCTGCCTGAGTAGTGGTTCACCGCCTGTAAAGTCTACATACTTGACCCCCAAGCGGCGTAAATCTTGCAAATTGTGCTTAATTGTCTCAAAATCAGCTTCTTTACCTGGTTCGAGCGCCCAGATATTACAAAAATGACAGCGAGCGTTACAACGGTATGTTAAATAGTAGTTTGCTACTAGTGGAGCCATAGTGTTCAGCCACTAAAGTTTTCCATGAACAGGTTTGACCTACTTCGTTGAGGCCAGAGTTTGCTAACGCTCACAGAAAATCTGCAAGCTTTTGACGCTTCATCTGGACAACTTGCCGTCTGTGTCCGGAGGCACATCGGGTAGAGGTTCCCCATCCACATCGTTCCGACGCTAGTTCCTAACGCCGATACCAAAAATTGATTGGTACTATAAAACTTTACTGAATTTCTAGTGAGAAATAGCTAAAAATACTAAAATATTCCTCCTCGGAGCGATTAAAAACCACAATATAATCAATAGTCAATCGTCAATAGTAAGTACGATCGCCTAACTCACCCTTCGCGTTCTAGGTGAGTTGCGTTGTCATCTTATAGCGACACCACCGTTTCAGCAGCTTGGTTTCCTGCATTACGTGGGCGAAGATGTAAAGTGATTTCTGGGCGTTGTTGAATTTGGGTATGAAATTCAAAAATAAAAATATTCTAAACTCTTACTCTCTGCGGCTCTGCGCGACGGACACTTTCCTCAACGGGGGAAACCCCCGCACGGAAGTGTCCTCCTCTGCGTGAGGTAAATTCATACTCTATAATGCTAAAATTCAGCCCAGAAATAAATTTCGGGCTGAAAGCTAAAGTTAGCTTTAGCTAACTGGAACAAAATTTTGAACCCGTTTCTAACGGGTTTTAGCTTTCAGCCGGAAATTTATTTCACGGCTGATTGCCTAGGCGTGCAAGATATTCAGTATAGCAAGGTGCGATAAGCTTCTAATGCTGATTCTTTAACGGTATCGGAAACAATGGGGAAAGTGCTGAGGATGTAAGCAAATTCTTCTTCCGTTAAACCGTAGAGGTGCGCTATGATTCCATCGAGTTCGGCGCGGAGTTTGGCGCGATCGCCCTCAATGGTAACGCCACATTGTCGAGACGTTAAATTTAACGTCTCTTGTGCCAGTTCGTCAAATTCTGGAGTAGTGCAGATGAGTTTGGCGGCGCGTTGTACTATGTCGGTGAAATAGCGATCGCCTTTTGTTAGGCGTGGTATTGGTAGTTGGTAAATGTAAAACATATTAATGTTGGCAGATACCATTTGCCGAGCATAAAAATCAAGCACAAAAGAATTAAAAAGAGCTTGAGCGACAACTATTTCAGCACTTGATATTTGAGTCTGATCTGAAGAAACTAAGATTGAATTACCACAGAATACATTGTTTGGTATCGCACCGACAAGAAGTGTTCTTGCGTCTGTATTTCTGGCTATAGCCCTAAACCCTAAACGATAACTTTGATAATCTAACTTTTGACCTTTATCACTTCCATTCTTTCCTAATAAAGCTTTCCTACCTTCCTTTTCATCTACCCAATATCTTGGTTCAGCAAATTGATGAGTAAACTGATGAATCATCTTACCTTCATAAAGCGGTAGCCTTCCTTTACCAGATTGTTGCTTAAATAAATGACTATCATTAGTCATATCAAATTCACGAGTTAACCGCAGATTCCACTTACCATCAATCTTTTCACCCAGTAAAGGAAACTTCAGCATTTTCTCAGCAATGCGGATATAAAATTCTCGTTCTAGGTCGTCTTTGCACTTCTCCATAATTACTAAATTATGAGTCCAGCCAATTTCTGCCACCAATGGTGACAGTTTTTCATCGGCATGGTATGTTAGGTAAAAATCGCGCATTCTCCAAATATTACGAGCCGAAAAACCGCTAATACCTGGAAATTCATCTTGTAAATCTCTCGCTAATTGCTCAACAACTGACTTTCCCCAGGTTTTCCCCTGCTGACGACTAACAATTAACCTTCCAATATCCCAGTAGAGAGCAATTAACTCTTTATTAACCGCCTTCAAAGCTTCATACTGTGCTGCACGAATACGCTGTTTAACAGCAACTAGCAATTCGCCATAATTATCTGCATCAAGTTCATTCATAGACATATTTTGAAAAACTAATTACAATTATTTAACTTTCAACCAATTAAATATATCTACTGCTTGTATCTGCCAATCTGCCAATACATCGAGAACAGGTAATTTATCGGTATCATATTTAACTTCTGGTAATTGATTCGGTTGAAATACCATTACTGATTTATCATCAGGGTCAATGAACCAACCTAATTTTGTCCCCTGGTTAATACAGAAAATAATTTTATTAATAACGCGGTTAGGAAATTGGTCAGGTGATAGAATTTCAATAGTCCAATCAGGGTAGCTGTCAAACCTGTTGGCAATCTCCTCATTTTCATCAGTCGGAATGCTTGACCACTCAAATACACTAATATCTGGAACTAAGGAACGTCCTCCAAATGTACAGCGTAATTCAGGAAAAGCGTAGGCTAATTTTTGATTAATTGCAATTTCATTAATAGCAGTAGCTAAACGAATTTGTATTATACTATGTTTCCCTTGTGGCATTGGTTTTTGATAAATTATACCGTCGATATACTCACTAGCTGGTTTTGTTTCTGGTAATTTCAAAAACTCTTCTAGAGAAAGGTTTGAATATAATTGAGTTGATAGTGTCATAAGTCATTACTCCTGAAATAATCCCAGTGAACAAATAATAGATGGTTCTCTTTTCTCTAGGTCTTCACTGACAATACATAAACGGTCATCCATCCGCAAAGCTACTACTAATTCTGCCAATTGCTGATTACTAATACCGCTTATTAATTGCCGATTTAAAGTATCAATCGCCGACTGTCGTAACGGATAACGATAAATATCATCAATTGCCTTTAGCAGTTCTTCAGTAATAAATAAAGTCCTTTTCATTTCCTGAACATAACTTTTTAATCGTTCATAAGTGCGGAACCTTGCACCTGATGGTCTTCCCAACTGACCGCCCATATTTTTTTCTTCTTCTGCAATCAGTTCAGCACCTTTTTCAACTAATTTGTGGTGCTGTTTATCTCTAGGAATAGCGGGAGTAGATTCTTCACACGCCGCCATTTTTAAAACTGCTAATTGCGACTGAGTGACACTATTTCCTTCGCGGTCAACATAAATCAAAGAATCATTACCCTCAGTAGTTTTCATGTAAAGTAGTACTCCCTCCGGTTGCACAGGTTGGGGAGTATGGGCGCGGGTAGAATAAACCACATTTGGCATTTCTTCAATTTTCTTTTTCAAAGCTGGATTGTCATCTGTGGCTTGTTTCCAAATTTGAAATGCTTCCGAGGTCAAGTCTACTTCTGTATCCTCTTCACCATCCAAAATCCCAGATTTTTCATTGTAGAGGTCAAGAATTACTTGAGTAGAATCATCTTCAAAAAATGCTTCATCAGTTCCCACCACTTCAGCATTTTCTTGGAGTCGTTGGCGGAGTCGTCCTCGCAAATTAATAATGCGTTCTACTCCCTCCGCTGGTAGAAAAGAATAACAGAGAATTTTTTCAGCATTTTGTCCAATCCGGTCTACCCGTCCCGCCCTTTGGATTAGCCTAATAATAGCCCAAGGTAAATCCCAATTAATTATAATTGCACAGTCTTGTAAGTTATGACCTTCACTGAGAATATCGGTAGCAATTAAGATACGTAATTCATGAGAAGGGCTAATGCGATCGCGTTTTCCATTACTCACAGGACTAAATCTCCCTGTCAGTTCCGTAGGGTCTTTTGATTGACCTGTTACCCCCGCCACATGAGTAATATTTCTCGCCTGTAAATTCTCGGTCAGGTAGCGGACTGTATCGGCAAATTGTGTAAAAATTAATATCTTATCTTTTGGGTGAGTTGTTGTTAGCAGTTCCACTAAAGCGGTAAGTTTTTCATCTTCTTGAGGATTCCACTCGCCACAGTGTTGCAACACATTAATCAGTGCTTTAGCATCTGCTAATAAATCCCGTTTTAATCTTTTAATATCAAATAGTGTAGAACGCAACCACTTAAATCGCCGTTTATATCTGGTTGCATATTCAGTGTAAATTGACTCTGCTTTTTGTCGAAAAATTTTTTCTGTTAACCCCACCCCCTTCCCCCTCCCCGCAAGCGAGGAGGGGGTTATTTTTGTATTATCTTCCTCTGTTTGCGCAAGCGAGGAGGGGGTATAATCTTCTTCTATATCTACTTGCGAAAAAGGCTTAATATCACACTCTTCCCCCCTCTCTGCTTGCGGAGAGGGGGGTAGGGGGGTGAGGTCTTCTTCTGTTTCTATATCAAAAAAAGTTGCTGCAACCGAATCAGCATCTTCATCATTATTACTTGTGTCTAATAACTCAGCATCTTGAGTACCGATAGGAATATCAAGTCCCTGTTCTAGGGCATATAAATAAATAAAATTCCGTAAAATATGGCGTTCAATTGATTGAATAAAAGCAATTCCACTACTTTCTAAACGTTTAAATAAATTGGTTCGGGAAAATCCCATTAATCTACGTCCGCCCCGAAATAATGCATTAAGCTGGCGTTGTTCAGTGTCTGTGGGTGGTTGTTTGTGTTTGCTGACAACGTAATTTCCTAGCCCATAACGAGGTAGATTCAGTTGATTAATTATGTCTATTATTGATTCACAATAAAGACGAGAATAAAGGTTAGTTTCTGAATTTTCTAAAGTAAATTTGACAGTACGAGGAATGCGGTCTGGGAAATAAGAACGACTTCCATCAGAGAATTCTAAATATTTACGTACCCCCCTTTCTCCCCCCTTAGCAAGGGGGGATTGAGGGGGGTCTGATTTGGCATAATTATCTTTGATAAATGAGCGAGTTCGCCGCACCATGTAGCGTTTCATCAATTCTCGCCAATCGTCGGCATGTTCGCTTTTTTCAAAAGCCGCTAAAGAACGTACAGAACATTGATGCCTTCTAATAAATTCTAATTCTCCTACCGAACTGCCTCCTAGTTCATTGATTAAAGCTTCTGGTCGAAACCCTAAATCTTGGTCTTCTGGCACGAATAATCTTAATTGGGAAGAAAGGTCAAGATAGGTTTTATTATAAGGAGTAGCAGATAATAGAATACATTTGCTTTCGTTGGCAGTAATATATTCTGCGATCGCTCTATATCTTTTACCTTCCCGGTTACGCAAATTGTGACTTTCATCAATCATCACAACCCGGTAACGGCGTAATTCTGGTAATTGACTTTGTACTTTACTAATCGGCAAGACTTTAGCATATAATTTATAATTATCAACATATTCTTGCCACATTTGCACCAAATTTTTTGGGCAAATAATTAGCGTTTCTAAAAAACAATCTTCTTGTAATATTTTGGCTAGGGCAGTTCCGACTAAAGTTTTCCCCAAACCAACCACATCCCCCACCAGTACACCACCCCGTCTGGTAACATGGCGTGCAGCTAGCTGCACTGCTGCTTTTTGGAAATCAAACAAATTGTTAAATTCGCGGGGGATACGGAATTCTGAAAGTCCGGCGATCGCTTCACCAGACAAATGATAAGCTATCTTCAGATAGATGTGGTAAGGCGGGATTAATTCTGCCCTCGCCCAACTCTCATCGATAATTTCCGCCAATTCTTGAGAAATATCTACACAACCGTAATCTTTCCAGCGGTCATCAAACCATTTTTGCAGTTTATTGCAAGCATCGTGATCTAAAATATCAACATTCAATTCCCCTTGTTTCGCCAATCCTGGAAGAGTCAAATTGCTACTACCCAAGAATCCCACAGTCGGAGAATTGGGATCATGGCGATGCACAAGATATAACTTGGCGTGGAGGGGATGACGCAAAAACAACTTCAGAATGAGTTTTTTAGTTTTTAGCTGATGGCTTAACCGCCGCAAACCCGCTTCATCCTGATTAGTAGGCGCACCAAAAGTCAACTGCTGGCGAAATTCAGCAGCCATCTGTTTTTTCAGGCGAACGATCGCACTGTTATCAATACGTCCCTTACCAGCACCAAGGGTGAAAGCAGCATGGACTTCATCACTCTCGCGACTTTGCATCCCAATCAGCAGACGACAACAAGCCTTTTCGCTGCCTACATATTGTTCAATTAAATCATCTATTTTCCGCCAACCTCTGAGATTGAAGTAGCCAAGGCAAAAATCTGCTTTGTAAGAGATTTTTAGCGTTTCTCGCAAAATCGGTAGTAGTTGTAAATCTATGTTGTCAAAGATGCGTGGCATTGTTTTATAATCAGCACTCTCAGAATTTTAATGGTAAGGGATAGGCTTGAGGGCAGCCACTTTATTTGCAACTGTGTAGTTGAAAAATTTTTGGGGAATACTAAGTAAAACCACCAATATTCCTGTTTTTCAAACTACTTGAGGATTATTAAGGTATGTCTTTCGAGCAACTCCAACCCGCTACTCAACAACAAGCAAGCGTCTATTTGCCATATATTCAGGGCAGCAAGCGCAATTTCTTACCCTATGCCATCAGTCTTTATCACAAAAGTGTTCTGGAGGGACAGCGCAAAATCGAAGGTAGTGATAACATTCCTTTTGTCGCTCAATGGAATGTTGCTACGCTGCCCTCAGACTTGACTCGTTGCCGCATTCAGTTTAATGGCGACGCAGAGCTAAGCTATGAAGTGATGATGGCAAGTTTCGAGTTTATAACTTTTTTAATTGAGATGATGGAAAATTATAAGCGCTATCGCGTCACTGATTTTTCTCAAACTTTTTACCGCAAACTGCTGCGAATAGAAGAATGAATTGCCAAAATCAGGCAATTTAACCAAAAATCAAGGATTTTGGCACACTAATTCC
This sequence comes from Nostocaceae cyanobacterium, assembly GCA_051861145.1. Lineage (GTDB taxonomy): Bacteria > Cyanobacteriota > Cyanobacteriia > Cyanobacteriales > Nostocaceae > JBHYDF01. The sequence continues at coordinate 4,339 of JBHYDF010000050.1, read as the reverse complement.
GAACAAAAATGTCTATTTTTAAATTCTCATTCCCCTTACAAGCGGGGCAATATAGCGGTTCTCGTTTGAATAAGTACGCGGGTAGGGGCACGGCATTGCCGTGCCCCTACAACTCAAACGAGAACCGCTATAACTCCATCATTTATCTTTAGCAGGAATGCGATCGCTTTGGTTCGCCCTAAAATTAGGAAACAACTAGCTGGGTTTTACTGACGTTTGAAATTAGGAGTGCATGTGTGCCAAAATTCCCTAAATATTTGCTAATTGGCTCGACGGAGGCTTACAGTGGTAAATCGGCAATGGTTCTGGGTTTGTCTGGCTTGATACAGCAAAAAGGACTGGAAATTGCTTATGGCAAACCACTAGGTACGTGTTTAGATGAGTCTTCTGGAAACGTAGTTGAGGAAGATGTTCAGTTTATTGCAGCTAGCCTCAACTTGCCGGAAAATCGCATTGCACCTACTCTGTTGGCTTTGAATGAAGCCACTATGCAAAAACGCCTACGCGGCGAAGACAAAACAGATTATCGGCAATCTTTAGCGCAACAATATCTACAAATGTCGGTCAGCGATTTGGTGTTGTTGGAAGGGCCTGGTAACTTGGAAGAAGGCAGTTTGTTTGACTTGTCTTTGCTGCAAGTAGCTGAAGCAGTTGATGCAGCTTTGTTATTAGTAACCCGTCATAAATCTTTGCTTTCGGTTGAAAGTGTGTTATCTGCTAAGCAAAGGTTGGGAAAACGGTTAATTGGTGTTGTCATCAATGATGTGGCTGCGGAACAAATACAAGCCGCTGATACCACGATTCGCCCGTTTTTAGAACAACAAGATATTCCTGTGTTGGGGATATTGCCGAAAAGCGACTTGTTACGCAGTGTTAGCGTGCGCGAACTAGTCAACCAGTTAAATGCGGAAGTTCTTTGCAGAAGCGATCGCCTAGATTTGCTTGTAGAAAGTTTGGCAATTGGGGCTATGAATGTCAACGCCGCTGTCAAGTATTTCCGCAAAGGTCGGAATATGGCAGTAGTTACAGGCGGCGATCGCGTGGAAATTCAGCAAGCGGCTTTGGAAACTTCTACTCATTGCCTGATCCTCACCGGACAGCTACCACCACCTGATTTTATCCTCAGTCGCGCTGAAGAATTAGAAATTCCCATTTTATCGGTTGACCTAGATACCCTTACCACTGTAGAAATTGTTGACCGTACTTTTGGTCAGGTGCGCCTCCACGAACCAATCAAAGTCCAATGCATTCGCCATTTAATGGCTGAACACTTTGATATTGACCGTTTGCTTAGCCTCTTGGGTTTAAGTCCCGCAGCGGCTTTACCATCATAAAGATTTCTACCAACTTTTGATTCAGGGTGAAGATGAAAGGTAGAGATAGTCAAGAGTCCATAGTCAAAAGTCCATAGTCCAAACTTTTTTGACTCTTGACTCTTGACTATTGACTCTTGACTAATGACTAATGACTAGTTCATATAACTCAAAGTAGCTTTCCGTTTACTCTGAGTCTGTTAAAATAGCTAGGTTGTTTAATCTGATTTCGTCCGTCTTTGAGTCAATCAATAGACCTTATCAACGTTGATACATTAGCCCAAGAATTGGCGACAATTCAGCAAACTGGTTCTAAACGAATCGCTTTGTTGGGTTCTCGTCATGTCCCGATTACCCATCAAAATCTCATTGAGATGATGACCTATGCCCTTGTTTTATCAGGCAACCGGATCATTACCTCTGGCGCGATGGGTACTAATTCAGCTGCTATCAAGGGAGCAATGCGGGCAGATCCGAATTTGTTAACGGTAATTCTGCCCCAAAGCTTGCAACGACAGCCCCATGAATCTCGCGTGCAGCTAGAACAGGTTATGCATCTGGTAGAAAATCCCAGTAATGACCAGATGTCTCTTGCTGAAGCTAGTTACCTGTGCAACAAGGAGATAATCTCCCGTTGCCAGCAGCTTATCTGCTTTGCATTTCATGACAGTAGTACCCTGTTGCAGACTTGTAAAGATGCAGAAGAGCAAAGAAAGGTGGTGACACTATTCTACTTTGATTAATCATTAGTCATACACAAGCGGTACATACCTTTCTAATTTAGGGGTAGATGTAGTCAACTGTGAGATTTGATGATTATCAAGCAACGACTGAGCATACATACTAAGGACACAGTGCGAGTCAGAAACGCTGACTTTGCAAGTGTCCTCTGGTTATTGTGGCTGGTGGTCGGTAAGGTAGAGGCGATGTTAACAGCGATGTCTTTTCGTGTTTAATCCCTGTTTCAATCCCTGATAGGGATTTAATACAAAGCCTAGCATATTCAGACCCATCAGAAATCCAGTTTTTGTTCTTAAGGAACCGCCATAACTATTATTCATGTTGATGAACTTATCACAATTTCCTGTCTCAGCTATTTTTTTATACTGTATCGCCGCTGCGGTTGTACTGATTTATCTGCCATTTTTGCCGGTGAGTTATGCTCGTGCGCGTATTGGGTATGATATGTCTGCTCCTCGCGCTATGTTTGATAAACTACCACCCTACGCTCAAAGAGCTACTTGGGCACACCAGAACTCATTTGAAACATTTATGGTATTTGCCGTAGCGGCGTTGATGGCGTATGTAACAGGTGTGGATTCAGCGATCGCAGCGATCGCAGCTCTAACTTTTGTTGTAGCACGATTGCTGTACTCAATTTTTTATATTGTAAATATACCCCTTTTGCGCTCTCTCATGTTTGGAATTGGCTCCCTTAGTTCAGGAACCCTCTTCGTCCTCAGCATCATCAAAGCAACAAGCTAATTAAGAGTTAGGAGTTATGAGTTATGAGTTAAGAGTTATGAAGATTAACTCCTAACTCCTAACTCCTAACTCCTAACTTTAGGCAACCGAAAATCCAAAATCTAAAATTGCTTATGGCTTCTACTTACTCTTTTGACATCGTTAGTGACTTTGACAGACAAGAATTGGTTAACGCTGTTGACCAAGTTACTCGAGAAATTAAAAGCCGTTACGACCTCAAAGATACTCAAACAACAGTGGAGTTAGGTGAACAAAATATTATCATTAATACTGATAGCGAGTTCACCTTAGACACTGTACACAATGTACTGCGAGAAAAAGCCGCCAAGCGCAACCTTTCTCAGAAAATCTTTGATTTTGGTAACGTGGAATCAGCCAGCGGTAACAGAGTTCGTCAAGAAATCAAATTGAAAAAAGGCATCAGTCAGGAAATTGCCAAACAAATTTCCAAAATGATTCGTGATGAATTTAAAAAAGTGCAAGCCTCAATTCAAGGAGATGCAGTGCGTGTCAGTGCTAAAAGTAAAGACGAATTACAAACTATAATTCAGCACTTGAAAAAAGAAGACTTTCCTGTTGCTTTGCAATTCACAAATTATCGTTAAATTTGGTTAGTGGTTAATAGTTAATGGTTAATGGTTAATAGTTAATAGCCATGAACCCTCCGGGTTCGCCAACAGCGAGTGGGGGGAACCCCCAAGACCCTTCGGGTTCGCCAGTCACCTGCGGAGGGAGACCCTCCTTCAGTGCTGGACTCACCACGCTGGCTCACCATGAACCATTAACCATGAACCATTAACCATGAACAATCAACAACTAACTACTAACCAAATTTAACCGCGAGAACCAATACTTGCTTTAAACGCCGGACGCTCAGATAAGCGCTTAGTATAGTTATATATGGCTGGATAAGAACTGAGGTCTAATTTTAGCATTATGGGAATGTAAGCTAAGATAGACCCTACCGCCACGTCAGCAGCAGTAAATTCACCACCGAGTAAGAAAATTTGCCGACTCAGAATTTCATTCAGGGGAGGCATCAAGTTAGGCATTTCCCGTTCCCGGTTGGCTTCTACAAAAATTCCTGTAGATAGGGTGGAATTAGCAAATAATACCCACTGAGCCATCTTAGCTCGTTGCTCTAAAGAGTGCTGGACTTTGCCATATTTATCGTTAAGATAAAGCAAAATTGCCCCAGATTCCCAAAGCTGCAAATCGCCATCCACAATTGCTGGGACTTTTCCCATTGGGTTAATAGCTAGGTACTCAGGCTGACGATGTTCTCCAGCTTGCAAATCTAACTTGATGAATTCGTAGGGAATTCCGAGTTCTTCGAGATACCAGTGAACGATTGATGCGCGACTAAAAGTGCCGCCGTAAAGTTTCAGCATAATATTTGTTAATGGTTAGTGGTTCATGGTTCATGGTTCATGGTTCATGGTTCATGGTTCATGGTTCATGGTTCATGGTTCATGGTTCATGGTTCATGGTTCATGGTTCATGGTTCATGGTTCATGGTTCATGGTTCATGGTTCATGGTT
>JBHYDF010000049.1:0-47011 GCA_051861145.1 Nostocaceae cyanobacterium | reverse complement strand
TTAGTCATTAGTCATTAGTCATTAGTCATTAGTCATTAGTCATTAGATTTTTCCCTATTCCTTATTCCCCATTCCCTAGCCCCTAGCCCCTAGCCCCTAGCCCCTAGCCCCTAGCCCCTAGCCCCTAGTCCCTCTCACGCCGTGATGCGAGATTTTCTGAGTAAGAAACTCACTATCGCTACTGCTGTAATTAATAATAGAAATGTCACCACTACCAATGCTGCTCCATAGCCAGAATCTAGGTAGCGCATTACGGTAGAGTAGATATATAGAGATACCACTTCTGTTGCACCGCCAGGACCACCACCGGTCATTACAGCAATTAAGTCATAAATTCCGAAAGCTTGGGCAAAACGAAATAGCATGGCTATTAGGACTTGCGGCATCAATAGTGGTAAGGTAATTTGATAGAAACTTTGCCAAGGTTTGGCACCATCAATTGAATGTGCTTCGTACAAATCTGAAGAAATCGACTGCAAACCAGCCAGCAATAAGATACTAATAAAAGGTGTTGTTTTCCAAACATCTGCAAATATCACTGCAATCATTGCTAACGTCGGATCTCCTAACCAGTTAATACCAGTCTCAATCAAACCCAACCGCAGTAAAATATCATTGACAACGCCAAATTGGTCGTTAAAAATCCACGCCCATGCTAAACCAATTAAAGCAGTAGGTAAAGCCCAAGGTAAAATGGCGATCGTTCGTACCGTACCTCGTCCAAAAAACTTTTGATTAAGAACTAAAGCTATTCCCAGTCCTAACAGTAATTCCAAAATTACTGATGCTGTTGTGAATATTGTTGTTATTCCAAAAGTTTGCCAAAAACGACCATCCCCCGCCATGCGCACGTAATTGTCGAAACCAGAAAAGACAGGTTGTAGTTTAGTTCCCAAATTTTGGGTAAACAAACTTAACCAAAAAGCGCGAACAATTGGATAGCCAAATACAAACAATAACAACATCACGGCGGGTAGTAAAAAAATCCACGCCGTCCTTTGTTCTCGACTTCGGATTGTATGCGATTTAGTCATTAGTCATTTGTCATTAGTCATTTGTCATTTGTCATTTGTCATTAGTTAGTTATCTCCCTAGTCCCCTAGCCCCTATTCCCTAGTCCCTAACCCCTAGCCCCTAGCCCCTAACCTCTAACAACCGCCGCGTTTCTTCCGCAGCAGCTTTCATCGCACTTTCTGGAGTCATGCGATTTGTCAAGGCTGCACTTAAATATCGTTGCAAAATATCTGATGTTTGAGCATATTGAGCAATAGGCGGACGTAAAACTGCTCTACCCACTACCTCTAATAATTGAGGATAATGGGGATATTTAGCAACAATTTCTGGATCTGTAAATAATGACCGCCTACTGGGTACAAAACCAGATTGCAAAATAAATTTTCGCTGTGCTTTTTCACTGGTAAAATATTGAATTGCTTTCCAAGCTTCTTCCGGATGTCTGCTAGATTTAGAAATTCCTAAACCCCATCCACCTAAACAAGCTCCCCCATTTTCTCCAGGGATACTAACCATTGGTTTTATCGCTATTTTACCTCTAATTGGCGAATCTTCTGCATTCGCTAAAGGCCAAACATAAGGCCAATTGCGTAAAAATGCTGCTTGACCACTTTGAAAGAAACGTCTGGTTTCTTCTTCTTGATATGTCGTTACTCCACCCGGAGAAATTCCTTTCGAGATTGTATCTTTCAGAAAGGCGATCGCTTTTAATGTTTCTGGTCTATCTAGTCCTACTTCCAAAGTGTCAGGATTAACCCAATATCCGCCAAACCCTTCTAAAACTTCTACAAACATCGCCGCCAATCCTTCATATTGGCGACCTTGCCAAACATAACCCCAATCAACCTTATCTTGCTCTTTTAAAGTTTGGGAAATTTTTATCAAATCTGCAAAAGTTTCTGGAGGTTTCAATCCAGCTTCTTTGAGTAAATCTTCCCGATAGTAAAGCATTCCCACATCACTCCGCACGGGAATTCTATACAACCTACCTTCGTAACGTCCCCCCTCTATATCCTTGGGTGAAAATGCTGTTAATTCTTCTTTTGTAACGCGGTCTGTCAAATCTAGCAACCACCCAGCAGCAGCAAATTTCGGCGTCCAAATCACATCAATGTTAATGAGGTCGTAGGGAGAATCACCCAAAATAAATGCCGATGTATACAAGTCTTCTAGTAAATTTGCTGCATTCGGTCCCTCAATAATATTAATGCGAATACCCGGATTTTCTGCCTCAAAGTCTTTAACTATACTCTCTCTCCAAGGTTGAGCATCTTGGGCTGTCATCAAAAAACTGAGAACTACCGGTTGTTGACTTGGTGCTGGTAAGATATATATGAGGAGAATACCCAACAAAACAGCAAAAAATATTACTATCGGTGATTTGATTTTCTCCAATATTTTTGATAGTAGGTTTGGTGGAAAAAGAAGCATTTCTACTTAGCTAACACAACATCCTAATTTTTTTTCTGATCGAAAACTTTGACTATTCCCCTAATGGTCATCCCTTCAATGATATTCACAGATTAAATATTTTAGAAAATTTATCAAAAAACGTAATTAAATTTATCATTTTACTAATCATAACTTATATTAAATACATATCTTGTCGGGTGGGTATCTTACCCGCCCTAAATCAAGGACAGGCGAGACGCCCATCCCACAAGAAAATATTAAAGCTGCTTTGAAAATAGGGGCGCTTGGGTTAGGGGCTAGGGAAAGAAATTTTCATTACGAACGTTGTCAACTTTATTCATGTAGTCTCTTGCATAAGTCGATGTTTTTTGAGATGGAACTACAGATAAATTATCTGTGCCTATCTGTGTCCATCTGTGGTTAATTATCCTTAATTAGGAATGTGTGCAAGAAGACTATTGAATGCAATAAACCTCTTTTACAACAAGTCTATTGCATTCAATCAATCACCCCTATATTTCACTATTAATTGCGATTAGTGTAAAATACAATATGATTAAACAAATTTCTCACAAATTCAACTCAAAAAAACTCTGCGTGACTCTGCGTTTCCTCCGCGTTACTCTGCGTTAAAAAAATAATACTTTACTTCAACCCCATAAATTCTTCAAGTAAAAAGCTGGTGGTCAAAGACAATAAAATTAGCTTTTCCTTGCTCTTTTGCACGATACATAGCTGTATCTGCATCCCGCAAAAGATTTGTTGCTTCCTCATAACCACTGCTACTCAAAGCAATACCAATACTAGCTGTTGTTACTATCTCATGTCCATTTATCTGAAGAGGAAATTTCAAAGTTTCTTGAATACGTCTAGCAATATTGACAGCATCATTAACATCTTTCATATCTTCTAACAACACTGCAAACTCATCGCCACCAAATCTGGCCACAGTATCGCCACTACGCAAACACGACTCCAAACGTCTAGCGATCGCTATTAACAAATCATCCCCCATACCATGTCCAAAGCGATCATTAATTCCTTTGAAACCATCTAAATCTAAAAATAAAACGGCAAAATTATAATTGTACCGTCTTTTGCAAACTTCCAAAGCTTGTCTCAACCTATCTAGAAATAAAATGCGGTTGGGTAGTGCTGTCAGTCCATCGTAAAAAGCATTACGAACTAGTTGTGCTTCTGTCTGTTTGCGTTGAGTAATATCTTGAAAAACTACAACCGCACCAGTAATGTTACCACGACCATCGCGAATAGGTGCAACATTATCTCCAATCGGTATTTCTGTGCCATCCTTAGAAATTAGCGTGCAATTGTCCGGTATTCTCAAAACCACACCAGCTTCTATTGCTTGCGCTGCTAAATTATCAATTGATTCTCCCGTTTCTTTATCAACTAAAGTTAAAACTTCTACTAAATATCTTCCTAATACCTCATTTTGCCGCCAACCAGTCAGCTTTTCCGCTGCTGGATTCATCATTTGAATACAACTATTTACATCTGTAACTACTATTGCACAATCCATACTATTCATAATTGCCAGTAGATTTTGCTTTTCTTCTAGCAATTTCTTTTGTATTTGGTGCTGATAAAGAGACACTTCAACGGCAATATGCAAATCTTTTTTGGTAAATGGCTTGAGAATGTAGCTAAAAGGTTCTTTCAATCTATCTTTTTGTAATGCTCTATATTCAGAATAATCCGTTAAATACAAAACCGGAATTTCATAATTATTTTGAATAATATTTACTATATTCACACCATCGACTTCCCCTGCCAAGCAAATATTCATTAATACTAAATTTGGTTTAATTTCTGCAACTTTTTGTATTGCTTCTTTTCCTGAATTAGTGACTTCGTAAACACTATATCCTAACTTTTGTAAACTATTTCTTAGCTCTACAGCTAGGATTTTTTCATCCTCAACAACTAGGATTTTCGCAGCAGTCATGCTAAAGTTACCAGTTTTTTCAGGTTCAGATTTGCTTGTCAGTGTTAGCTTAGTTCAGAAGTCAGTAATTCTATCATAATCAATATCGAAACTGCTTGTACATTACTTGACAAAAAGACAGCTATACAAAAGGAATCAGGAAGAAGGCAAAATTACATTTAATTATCTGTATTTACTTAAACAAACTAGCTCATACAGTTAATATCAGGTTAATATTATGAGATATAGAGAAACATTTTTAGATACAAAACATAACTATTTTCGGTATTTACGCAAAGCATCAAAAAACTAAATGTTAATAACATTACTATAAATTCCGATTTAGATTCAATACATCTATATGATAAAGGACACCAGTAATTTGACCACAATCAACAAGTATAAATTGTTTTATTTTTTCAAAAGAAATTCGAGTAATTGTATCTTTTTTAGCTAAAAAGCAAAAGTTGAAAATTTCATCTTGTGTCTAAACATACCGCTTTTTCAAGTAAAGACAAAATAAAGCGCTTTGGATCTAGTAATGGATCCAAGCGCCTTCCTCTGGCTGATAGATTTTATTAAAGTGGAAGATATTAGTTTACTTCAAACATTGGGTTTTTTCTAGTCACACAGATGCTAATTTTGCCGCCAAAGTCTGGAATGGGTGCGGCTGGTTTGCTCAAAGTGACTTGAACTTGGGTAACGCGATCGCACTCTTGCAAGATAGAATCTGCAATGGTAGCCACCAAACGTTCAATTAAAGCAAACTTCGATGTCTTTACCAGATGTTGCACCAAGCTAATAACTCGGCGATAGTCGATAGTATCTGCGATCGCGTCCGTTTTAGCAGCGGTGGAGATATCTAACCATAACTTCACATCCGCCTCAAACCATTGTCCCAGTACCTGTTCCTCTGGTAGATAGCCAGTATAGCCATAGGCGCGGATTCCCGTTACATCAATACAGTCCATAAAAATTTGAGCGCGAATTTTACCTAAAAGAATTTAACCCGTTTTGAACGGGTTTGTAGAGACGCGAAATTTCGCGTCTCTACACATCCGGAAATTTATTTCACGGTTTCACACACGGTTTACTCGTAAAATCTGTAAGGGTGGGTTTAGCAACCGATACTTTTGGCTTTAATCAGATATTGAAACAAAACCCGCCCCTACGATAATGCGGTTAATTTAACGGACATCATATAAGTTCATGTCAATTGGTTTCAGGAATACAAACGAACTTTGGGCTTCTATCTTGACACAAACATTGAAGCGCCTAGGGTTAACAACAGCCGTAATTTGTCCTGGTTCTCGTTCCACACCCTTAGTAGTCGCTTTCGCCCAGGAATCACCCGAAATTGAAGCAATTTCCATTCTAGATGAACGTTCCGCCGCCTTTTTTGCCTTGGGAAAGGCGAAAGCAACCGGAAAACCCACCGCGTTAATTTGTACATCTGGAACAGCAGGGGCGAACTTTTACCCAGCAGTAATAGAAGCCAAAGAAAGTCGCGTACCACTGTTGCTGCTTACTGCTGATAGACCACCAGAATTACGTAATTGTCATTCTGGACAAACGATAGACCAGTTAAAATTATATGGCAATTACCCAAACTGGCAAACAGAGTTAGCATTGCCAAGTAAAGACATAGAAATGTTAGCATATTTGCGGCAAACAGTGATATATGCTTGGGAGCGATCGCTATACCCTGTTCCCGGTCCCGTACATTTAAATATACCCTTTCGCGACCCCCTCGCACCCATCCCCGATACAACTGTAGAGACGCAAAATTTTGCGTCTCTACAATTTCACCCAGAAAACTTCTTCGCACAAGTAACAACCACCCTCCCTACTCCCCACTCCCCACTCCCCACTCCCAAAGAATGGCTAAAATCTGACCGAGGAATAATCATCGCCGGAGTAGCCCAACCCCAGCAACCACAAGAATATTGTCAGGCGATCGCTCAACTAGCCCAAACCTTAAAATTTCCCGTTTTGGCGGAAGGACTTTCTCCAGTCAGAAATCATGCACAGCTAAATCCGTATATTATTTCTACCTATGACCTAATTTTGCGAAATCAGCAACTAGCGCAAAAGTTAGCACCAGAAATAGTAATTCAAATTGGGGAAATTCCCATCAGTCCGGTACTGCGTAACTGGTTAAAAAGCACCGCAGCCAGCCGCTGGGTAATTGACAACACTTACCAAAACCTCGACCCTCTCCACGGTAAAACAATTCACCTGCCCATAAATATAGAACAATTGGCAAGCGCAACAGAAGAAAACTTATTAATCCAAAATCCAAAATCCAAAATCCAAAATTCCCCACTTTCCTATCTTCAACTATGGTGTACAGTGGAAGCCCAAGTCAGGACAGTGCTTGACGAAACCTTGGCGAAAACAGAAGATTTATTTGAGGGTAAAGCTGCCTGGTTACTTTCTCAAATCCTACCACCGGGAACTCCCTTATTTATCGCCAACAGTATGCCCGTGCGGGATGTAGAATTTTTCTGGAAACCGAGTAACTTAGGTGTGCAACCCTTTTTCAACCGAGGTGCGAATGGTATTGATGGGATTTTATCCACTGCTTTAGGAATAGCCCATCGCCATCAAAGTAGTGTGATGTTAACGGGAGATTTAGCATTATTGCACGATACCAACGGCTTTTTAATTAGAAATAAGTTTGTTGGACATCTCACGATTGTATTAATTAACAATAATGGTGGCGGAATTTTTGAAATGTTGCCTATTGCTAAATTTGAGCCGCCATTTGAAGAATTTTTTGCTACACCCCAGGATATTAATTTTGCCCAGTTGTGTGCCACCTATGGCGTAGAACATGAGTTAATCACTTCTTGGCAACAGTTGCAATTGAAGTTAAATACACTACCAACTCAAGGAATTCGGCTGTTGGAATTGCGGAGAAATCGCAAAGCTGATGCCAAGTGGCGTCAGGAGAATTTGTGTAAATTTGCTAGTGAAAATAGTGTCAAACAATAGACTTATTGTAAAAATCAGTTTTTAAGATATTACGAACACAGATGGACACAGATAAACACAGATAATTTATCACTGTCCATCTGTGTTTACCCCCCTCATTCCCCCCTACAAAGGGGGAAGACACATATCTTGCACCTTTAAGTATAAACCGCTAAACAATAGATAAAGCATGATAAATATTACCAGCTTAAAACTTGTTTAATCAGTCCTCTTAGAGAGGAATGCGTGCTATAAGACTGGGACTTATAGTCCCAGGCGGATCTCCAAAAGTGCGCCTCTTGGAGAACAAGCGCGATCGCTCTCATGAGTGCGTGAATTACTGGAACCAGAAAGCGTTCAAGCATTTTGAGAAAGCAAACTGCGGTTTGCTTGCTGATTCTACTGAAATGAGAAAGCATTCAAGCATTTTGAGAAAGCAAACTGCGGTTTGCTTGCTAATTCTACTGAAATGAGAAAGCAATCAGGCATTTTGAGAAAGCAAACTGCGGTTTGCTTGCTAATTCTACTGAAATGAGAAAGCAATCAGGCATTTTGAGAAAGTAAACTGCTGTTTGCTTGCGAAAATTCTGCATCATAGTCCTCTTTTAGAGGACTTATACTATGAGACTGGGACTTTTAGTCCCAGGCGGATGTAAGGAAAATTTTTAACTCTCCTGAAAATAGGGAGTGGTAGGGGCGTTCGCGCCCCTACCACTCCCTATTTTCAAGGCAGGTCTTGTCTTTGTGTCGTAACGACAATTGATTTCGTTATAATAAAAACTTATAGTACCGTAACAACAGCTTGTTTCTAATCCATAACTGTCTGTTGTCAACCCTTGCCTTTGGTAGATGTGTTGTAGACTCGGAAAGAGGTAAGCCTACTATAATCTTGGCATTCCCAAGATCAGTACATTTAGAGAAAATGAGAGATGACGCGCTCTCCTAATCCTGGTAATCAACGTTTAAGGCTTCTGCTGTTAAATCGCACCAGTATTGCTCTAGGTGCGATTTTACTGGCTGGAATTATGGGAGGCGCTTGGTGGACTTGGAATTTCGTCAATAAACAACTAGCGCCCCTTGTCGAAGATAATTTACAACAATTACTTGGACGACCTGTCCAAGTGGGAAAAGTTCAAGATTTTTCCTTGAATGGTCTGCGATTTGGTTCTTCATCATTACCCGCAACTGCAACCGATCCAGATACCCTGAAAGCTAAGGCTGTAGAAGTGCAGTTTGACCCTTTGCAAATTTTGCTGAATCGGACTTTAAAACTAAATGTTACTTTAGTCCAACCTCAAGTTTATATCGAACAGGATCAAAAAGGTGTTTGGGTTGCGACGGAAATTAAGGCTGGTGAAGAAGGAACCGGTTTTATTCAAACTGAGTTGGAGAGTATTCGGATTCAAAATGGAAATGTTGTATTGCAAGCAGCATCCACACCCAAACAACCAAAAGCTTCTGTTAACATAGCTCAAGTAAATGGTGATGCTCGCCTTCTAGATCAAAATCAGCGAATAAACTATACGGTCAAAGGTCAATCTACCCGTGGGGGTAATTTACAACTTGCTGGCGAAACGCATCTTCCCACACAAAAAACTAATCTGAAGATTAATACTGACAATTTTCTCGCATCTGATGTCACTCGCTTGATAGAATTACCACTGGATTTGCAAGGTGGTCGCGTAAATGGTGATTTGACAGTTCAATTTCAACTCAATCAACCAGAAGACATTGCTCTTTTCGGAACTGTAGGATTAAATCAAGTCACTGCACAAATTAATGGTGTTCCTAGAGCATTTAACAATTCTACAGGTAATTTGCAATTTCAAGACCAAAATATTGCCCTAGAAAATGTTAATACACGCTATGGCAGTATTCCAGTTCAAGCTAAGGGGTCATTAAATCTTCAAACTGGTTATAATCTCACTGCTGATGTCAAAGCTGCTAGCTTTAAGAATCTTTTAGAGACGTTTAATCTCAAAGTACCTGTTCCTACTGCTGGAACAGCACAAGCCAATCTTCAGTTACAAGGTGGTATTGAACAACCAATTTTAACTGGAACTGCTAGCACTATTCAAGCTGCGCAAATTGACCGCGTTAATTTTAGTAAAATAAGTACTCGCTTGCGGTTAACTCCTGCTGAACTTGTCTTTTCTAACATTCAAGCAACCCCAACTATCGGCGGAAATATTACTGGTAGTGGTCGAATTGGGTTAGAAACTCAAGATAAAATTGCTTTTAATTTGCAGGCGGAGAATGTATCAGGAGATGCTTTAGCCAAAACTTACAATGCTTCACCTCAGTTTACTATCGGCAATCTTTCAGCAAATGCTCAAGTTTCTGGTACTGCTGAAAATTTCCAAACGGTGGTACAATTGCAAGCGCCTGCTGCAACTTATCCCGGTAGCACTGAACTTGTAATTAGTGATGAGGGTAATGTTCAGTTCCGTGATGCTGCTTTTAAAGTGGCGGGGGGTACTGTCACAGGAACAGGACAACTGGTAAAAGAAAATTGGCAAGCTTCTGTTAATGCTAACAGCATTCAACTAACTCGTTTTCCTGAAGTACCACCTCAGTATAAAGGTGTTTTAAATGGTAATTTGAATTTATCGGGAACTACCGCTTCTTTCCAACCTTCAGCTATTCAAGGCACTGGACAAGGAACTGTTAAACTAGCACAAGGCACGGTAAATGTAAATGATATTCGCCTCAATAACGGTCGTTGGCAAGCCGTTGCTAATGCTTCCGGAATTCCGTTTAACCAGTTTACAGAAAATATACCAGGTCAAGTAGTTAATACTAACTTGCGTCTTGCCGGGACTACTGAATCTTTCGAGCTTGCAGATATTCAAGCTAGTGGACAAGCGAATTTACAAGTAGCAGATGGTACGATAAACCTAAGTAATATTAGCCTGAATAATGGTCGCTGGCAAACCTTAGCCAATATTTCCCAAGTTCAACTCAATACTTTCTCAGAACAATTAAACGGACGACTAGGCGGAAATGTGCAATTAGCGGGAACTACCGCATCTTTCCAACCTTCAAATATCCAAGCCGCAGGACAGGTACGCTTTTCCCAAGCTTTACCACAACTACAACAACCCCTAACCGCACAATTTCAATGGAATGGTGAACAGTTACAAATTGTACAGGCATCTACAGCAGGATTAAGGGCTGCGGGTACTGTCGATGTCGAGTTTGAGGAAACACAAACACCGGAAATAACAGCGTTAAACCTTGATATTAGGGCGCAAGATTATAACTTGCAAAACTTGCCGTTTACCCTTCCTGGTAATATTGAACTTGCAGGTAATGTTGATTTCACTGGACAAGTTAGAGGTACTCCCGCTACTCCCATAGCTTCTGGAAATATCCAGTTACGCAACTTTGCGGTAAATGATTTGGCGTTTGAGCCAGTGTTAACAGGTCAGGTAAATTATCAGCCAGAACAAGGAACGCAACTTAAGTTAACTGGAAAACAAGACCAAATTGCTTTTACCCTTGGTGAGAATTATCGCCCAACTTCATTTTTAATTCAACGCGATCGCTCTGTGGCTAGTGGTAGAACTGAAGGTGACAATTTGCTGGTTAATGTTAAAGCGTTTCCTGTCGCCTTGCTAGAAAGTTTTCTCCCTGCGGACGCAAATCTAAAACCACTGGCTGGGGAATTATCCGGAAACTTAGCAATTAATTTAACAGATTTTAACCTTGTGGGTGATGTGGCGATCGCTCAACCCAGAATTGGTAGAATCACCGCAGATAGATTTCGAGGACGGATTGGTTTTGCGGATGGTACTGCGAGTTTACAACAAGGTGAATTAATACAAGGTCAAAGTCGTTACTTACTTAGCGGTGAGTTACCAACAACAGGCGAAAAACCATTACAATTTCAAATTAGCTTCGACCAAGCCAGAATTGAAAACGCTTTGCAAGCACTGGGTATCTTTGGTTTTGAAGACTTAGCCACTGGTTTTCAACCTGATGACGCGGGTGCAGAGGTACTGGATACTCAACCTGTAAGTTTGCCAGATGCACCTTTACTTGCACAATTGGAATTTTTTGAGAAAATTCAAAACCGATTAGCACAACAACGCGCACAACAGCAGCAGGAACAGGCGAGAATACCCAGCCTTGCAGAATTAAGCGGTATCGTTAATGGTCAGATTGCGGTTACTGGTAGTTTGCAAACAGGCATAAATGCTAATTTTAATCTCACAGGTTCTAACTGGGTATGGGGTGATTACAATATTCCTCAAGTAGTGGCTCAAGGCAATTTTGAAAATGGTGTTGTCACGCTTGTACCACTGCGTGTAAATGTAGATGGGTCACTCTTAGCTTTCACCGGACAACTGGGTGAGGATCAACTTTCTGGACAAGCGCGAGTAGAATCACTACCAGTGGGACTCGTAGAAAGATTTTTACCAGAAATGCCTGTAGATATTGCGGGGCAATTGAATGCACTTGTCACCCTTGCAGGCAGTTTAGAAAATCCCACAGCCATTGGTGAGATAGGTTTGGCAAATGGAAGCATTAATAATCAATCTGTTGAGGCGGCGCGAGTAAGTTTCAACTATAACAATGCTCGCTTTAATTTTGGTAGTACGGTTTTAGCTGAGGGAACTGGAACAGAACCAGTAGCAATTACAGGTAGCATACCCTTTGCATTGCCTTTCGCTTCAGTAAAACCGGATAGTAACCAGATTACCCTAAATGCCAACGTAGAAAATGACGGCTTAGCGGTATTAAATTTGTTTACAAATCAAGTAAACTGGGTTTCCGGTCAGGGACAAGTAAATGTAGAAGTTGAGGGGACATTAGACCAACCAACTGTAAATGGTATCGCTACAGTTAATAATGCAGTATTAAAAGTCCAAAATTTGCCCGAACAACTGACGAATGTAAGGGGGACAGTGCGCTTTGCAGGCGATCGCTTTATTGTTGATAACCTCCAAGGACAATACAGCCGAGGACAATTAACAGCAGCGGGAATTTTACCAATTTTTGCGAATCAAAACGCCTTACAGGAAGCAGCGGCTAACCCTCTAACTGTTGCATCAGAAAATCTGCGGCTAAATCTGCCAGAATTATATCAAGGAGATGTTAGTGGTAATGTTGTAATTACTGGAACAGCCCAAAATCCTAATATTGGCGGAGAAATTCGGCTTCGGAATGGAGAGATAGCCTTGAGGGATGACACTGATACTACTGCTGCTTCTCCATCCAGCACAGATGTAGTAACTCCTCCCCCATCAAGCACAAATGTAGAAACTTCTCCTAGTACTCCTGTATTTTCTTCTCCACCTAGTACACGTTCTTCTACTCCTGCAAATACTCAAAATCAAACTGCTGTAAATTTACCGATTGAATTTACAGATTTACGAGTAATCCTAGAAAATGATGTTAGCGTTACTCGTCAACCGCTTTTCAGCTTTGTTGCACAAGGTGATATTAACCTGAATGGCACTTTAACAGAACCCCGCCCTCAAGGAGTAATTAATCTCCAACGAGGTCAAGTAGATTTATTTGTGACTCAATTTAACTTGGCTCGTGGTTTTGAGCAAACTGCTACATTTACTCCTAGAGGAGGTTTTGACCCCATTTTAGATGTGCGGCTAGTTGCATTTGTTCCAGAAGTTACCGGTAGCCGTTTACCAACTGCATCCGGCTCTAGTGAAATTGCGGATGTTTCAGCGATTAACTTTGGTACATTAAACACAGTTCGTATTGAAGCAGCCGCACAAGGGCCAGCCAGTCAATTATCTGAAAATCTAGAATTGACAAGCGAACCTGCTCGTAGTGAAGCAGAAATTGTTGCTTTATTGGGAGGTTCCTTTTTGAATCTTCTCGCTCAAACTGATACTACGCAATTAGGTTTAGGTGTTGCTGCTAGCTTGGCTGGTTCTAGTGGTGTTTTTTCAGATTTGCAAGCAGGGATTAGTCAATTAGGTCAAGCGATCGGTTTAAGAGAATTACGTATATTTCCTACCGTCGTGAATAATCCAGCATCAAATGTTTCCGTACTTGGTTTAGCAGCAGAGGCGGCGGTTGGTATCTCTGATAATTTTTCTTTCTCTTTATCGCGGGTGTTTTCTGCTAACGAACCTTTCCGTTACAACTTTCTTTACCGTGTTAATGACCAAATTCTTTTGCGAGGTTCTACTAATCTTTCGGATGATAGTAGGGCGATAATTCAGTATGAAACGCGATTTTAAGGTGTAATATTAAGTATGGTTATTATTTCTCACGCAAAGCCGCAAAGACGCCAAGAAAATCTTTGCGCCTTTGCGCGCCAGTCGCTACAACGGGGGAAACCCCCCTCCGGGTTCACCAGTTGCCAGGGCGCGGGAAACCCGCCTACAGCACTGGTTCACCGCAACGCGCTGGCTTGGCTTTGCGTGAGGTTCAAACTAAAGCGAGTTTCCCCACAAAAAGTGTTGTAATAATAGTACCGATAGTTGTTGTTTTTAAACTGGAGCAAACTTATCCTTGCAGCTCCCTAAACACCGCCATTCCTGTATCCCATACATTGTCCTTACGGGTACACTCTTACTTACCTCTCTTGCTGCTTTTGGTACTCAAAGAGCAGCGGTTCAAAAAGACCGCCTCCAGTTTGAAAATGCCATACAGCAATCTCTGGACAATATTGACAATCGTTTGCATACCTACATTGCTCTGTTAAGAGCTGGTAGTGGTTTTTTTGCTGGTAGCGATAATGTTAACCGCCAAGAATTCCGTACATATGTAGAGCGCATAGAAATTGAGCAAAACTATCCAGGTGTTCAAGGATTAGGATTTTCGGCGCGGTTCTCACCAGAAGAAAAAGCAGCATTAATCGCAGATTTACAAAGACAGGGTATAAAAAACTTCAAGATTCGTCCGGAATCTCAACGCAGTGAATATCATGCCATTATTTACCTAGAACCGCTAGACCGGCGCAATCAAGTTGCAATTGGTTTTGATATGTTCACAGAGCCAGTGCGTCGCGCTGCTATGATACGCGCTCGAGATACAGGCGCACCCGCCGCTTCTGGTCGTGTCACTCTCGTGCAAGAAATTGATCAAAAAAAGCAGGCTGGTTTTATAATTTACGTTCCTGTCTACCGTCACGGAGTTATTCCTTCCACATTAACCGAGCGACAAAAAACGCTGAGAGGCTTTGTTTATAGCCCATTTCGTGTTGACGATTTAATGAAGGGTATTTTTGGTGACGAAGAATTTCCGTTAGTTGACTTGCAAATTTATACTGGTACAACCAGCAATTCGGCAAACTTATTGCACAGTTCTAAGAATCAGCAGCTTAAAACAGTTGGTCATCCTCCGCGCTTTGTCGCCACTAGAACTTTAAATGTAGCTGGACAACCTTGGACTATAGTTTTCACTTCTCGACCAGAACTTGATTCGGTTTCAGAACGTAGACTAGTTCCGTATATCTGGACGGCAGGAATAATTATTAGTTTAGTATTATTTTTAGTGGTGCGATCGCAAGTCCGTACTCTTGCATATGTGCGTAAATCGGAAGCCGCTCTACGTAAAAGTGAATCACGATTACGCCGATTGGTTGATGCTAACATTATCGGTATTATTATTGGCGATACTAATGGTAAAATCGTAGAAGCGAATAATGCCTTTCTCAACATTATCGGCTATTCTCGCGAAGATGTGCTGGCAGATAAAGTTGATTGGTTGCAAATGACACCGCCAGAATATCACCATTTGGACGAGCAAGCCGCAAAGGAAATGATACTAACTGGTAGTCATGTTCCTTATGAAAAAGAATATATTCGTAAGGACGGAACGCGAGTACCAGTTTTGGTAGGAACCGCATTGTTAGAAGAATCTAGCAATATGGGAGTTGGTTTTTTACTTGACTTAACTGAACAAAAGCAAGCAAAAGCAGCTTTGCAACGCACAAATGAACGACTAACATTTTTATATAGCGTGTCTAGCAGTTTGCTGCTGTATGAAGAACCAAAAGCTTTTATCAAAGGTTTATTCAGCCAACTTACCAACCATCTCAACCTAGAAGTTTATTTTAACTATTTGCTGGACGCAGACGAGCAAACATTACATTTGCACGCTTTTGATGGAGTACTTCCAGAGGTTGCACAGGAAATTGATTGGTCACAACTGGGTCAGGTATTGTGGAAAGATGTGGTTAAAGAACGAAAACCTCACATTGCTGAAAACGTTCAGAAATCTACAGATCCAGCTTTAGAGTTAGTGCGATCGCTCGGTATTACTGCGTATACTTGCTATCCCCTCCTCGCGCGGGAACAAATCATTGGTGTCCTCTGTTTTGGTACTCGCAACCGTCACTACTTTACCTCCGATGAATTAATATTGATGCAGGTAGTATGCGATCAGATAGCCACGGCTTTAGAACGCTC
Organism: Nostocaceae cyanobacterium; assembly: GCA_051861145.1. Lineage (GTDB taxonomy): Bacteria > Cyanobacteriota > Cyanobacteriia > Cyanobacteriales > Nostocaceae > JBHYDF01. The sequence goes on along the minus strand of JBHYDF010000049.1, from coordinate 31,276 downwards.
ACGTTTGCTAGCAGAGTTGCAACGACAAACTGAAGAACTCAAGCAAGCAAATCGCATGAAAGATGAGTTTCTCGCTACCCTCTCCCACGAGTTACGCACTCCATTAACCTCAATGCTAGGTTGGACAAATCTTCTACGCACCCGTAAGTTTAATGAAGAAACAACCGCTCGTGCCTTGGAAAGTATAGACCGCAACACCCAATCTCTTACCCAACTCATTGAAGATATTCTGGATGTATCGCGGATTATTACAGGTAAGTTACACTTGAAAATGCAGCCTATGAGACTTTTACCTGTTATAGAAGCTGCAATTGACACTGTGCGACCAGCAGCGGAAGCTAAACAAATTCAGATTGAATCCTCATTAGATTCCTCATTAGGGTATGTGTTAGGTGATACTACTCGTTTGCAACAAGTAGTCTGGAATTTACTCACCAATGCAATTAAGTTTACTCCCAACGGTGGACGGGTTGAGGTGCGACTAGAGATGGAAATGGGGCAAGGGGCATTGGGCATCGGGCATCGGGCATCGGGCAATGGGCAAAGGGCATGGGTAAAAAAACCAATTCCCAATTCCCAATTCCCTATTCCCAATTCCCAATGCCCAATTCCCAATGCCCAATTCCCAATGCCCAATGCTCAAATTACCGTAAGTGATACTGGTTCAGGTATTAGTCCGGAATTTCTCCCCCATGTTTTTGACCGCTTTTGTCAAGAAGATGGGAAGATAACAAGAGCGCATGGGGGATTGGGTTTGGGACTGGCGATCGCTCGTCATTTAGTGGAGTTACACAATGGTACTGTCAAAGCAGAAAGTGCAGGAGAGGGACAGGGAGCAACTTTTATCATCAGATTACCACTATTGACTCACATACCAAACCAACGTGATAAGCAAAGCTTAACGCCAGAGGCGTATCGCCGACAAGTTCAAGAAGCAATTGTACACTCAGGGGAATTTGACAAATTGCGATCGCTTGATGGAATTTGCATACTTGTTGTCGATGATGAAGCGGATGCACGTGAATTTATTGCTACAACTCTAAGCCAAGCCGGTGCTGAGGTTATTACTGCAAGCAATGCTAAGCAAGCATTTGAGTTACTACAACATCAACAACCCGATGTATTAATTAGTGATATCGGTATGCCGGGAGAAGACGGCTACACCTTCATTCGTAAAGTTAGAAAACTGGATATTAGCCAAGGAGGAAAAATTCCTGCGATCGCATTAACAGCTTATGCCAAAGTAGAAGACAGCCTTCAAGCCATACAAGCAGGCTTTCAAAAACATATTCCCAAACCAGTCCATCCAGATAATTTAACTGCAATAGTTGCAGACTTAGTTAATGGTTAATGGTTAATAGTTAATAGACATCTGGTGAAAAAGAATGTAGAGACGCGAAATTTCGCGTCTCTACAAGGATTTTGGGTAACGCATAATTAATTTCCGGAGATGTCTAATGGTTCATGGTTATTAACTATTAACCATGAACCATGAACCATTAACTACTAACAAAATTTGCCTTAGTACGCTCTACGTGCAAATTGGTAGTACAAGAAGATAGCAATGATTGCACCAAGTACCGCAACTATCACACCAGGAATGCTCAAAGTTGTAGCGGTAAACGTGAAAGTCCCCGTTTGCAGTAAATTAACTAAAGTTCCACCCAGGAAAGCACCAATAATTCCTAACAGCATCGTACCAAGAATACCGCCCCCTTGGGAACCAGGATAAATCCATTTAGCAATAGCACCAGCCAACAAACCTAAAACGATCCAAGCAAGAAGGTTCATGGTTTCACTCCTTCAGTTTTACGAATAGGGTACAGAAAAAAGAATGTGTTGAAAGCGTTTAAACTAAACTGACTTTAGACGTTCGCCTATTCCAACTGCTAAGTCGGATTAAACCTCTAGTTTTTGCGACAAAGTAGAGTTAGCGAGCAAATCTCTACAACCGTCCATGTAATTGTCTGACTATGCACTGTTGGTAGTTGTGTACTCGCTTTACTTTCAACTTCCACAAAGAACTACAGGGGTGTAAAGTTCAGCCAGTGCAACTTTTCATGATTCAAGAATAGCAAAGCTCTCAAGCTGACTTAACCATCTATAGTCAGAGAACCACTCTTTCTAGAGTTAGAATCAAAATAAAATGATGTTTCTGTCTTTACATATAATCATTTAGGTATAGTTCATGGTTAATGGTTCATAGTTCATGGTGAGCCAGCGCGGTCTTGGGGGTTTCCCCCATGAGCGACTGGCGAACCCGAAGGGTTCATAGCCATTAACCATTAACCATTAACCATTAACCATTAACCATTAACCATTAACCATTAACCATAAATGTTGGGGATAAAAAGTAGCTTGGCATTAGGGATGCAATCAGGATATACTGCTGTGGAACTTGCTCTCAAGCAAATTGGTAAAGATAAACTGATTGAAAACAAAGATTTAGTAGCAAATATTCTCAAAGAAATTAAAGAAATTGCCAGACGAGGAACCCCTATTAATATTGAGAACGAGCTACCAGCAATTGTTGAGCGTTGCGAAATGAATCAGCTTATTATTAATTGTATTTTTGACTAAACAAAAGACAGTAAAAGTCTCAAAAATGAATGTAAACTAACTACTTAGCGTCTACAATAGTTTTTTTTGGGGACTTTTTGCAACAGTCAAGACGATTTAGAAGATTTGTCATGCTTAGGACAGTAGTCAGAGCAATTCATCGCTTCTTCAGTCAAGACAATAGAAGGTTGCACAGCACATTGAACATAATGATTATTTGAAAAATAACGACACGTTTTACAAGGAAGTTTATTTAAATGATTAACAGGGAAAACAATCTTATTATCTTCTCTTAATGTCCTAATCTTGGACAAAACTAGCAAAAACCCAGCCCAAATCATAATAAAACCAACAGCACCTCCACCCACAACAATAGCTGCGTGAGGCGTTTCTACTCCATCCGGTTTAACCTCATCTACTTCTACTTTTATTTCACTTTGGGTTTCCTGTGCTAAATTTGTATCAGCTATTACATATTGATTTAATTCTTCCTTACTAGACATATCCATCACCCTTAACAGTATTTATTTACAAAATTTTTCAAACATCGACATACCAGAAAATAACACTCATACAAAAAACAAGAGTTACTTGTTTTAATATTGAATTTTAACAAGACCACAATTATAGGTGTAGCAAAAGAAAAAATATCGTATATCTGTCAATAGTTTTGCTTATTAATGATAGTTGTACGCCGAAAGGAATAGCCAGTAATTAAGTTTAATTACCTACAATGATACAGTGCAATCTGAGAGGATGCTTGAAAAGTCCCATTAATACTTGCTTTGGCAATTATAAATTGTACGGTAGTGGCTGCAAAGACCCAACGGCAGAGCTAGTCACCTGAGTCAGGAGATCCACCGGAGAATGCTGGAATCACAGCGCTACCTCGGCTACACAAACAAAACCTCAAGCCAACCCAGGTTTTAAAATCGCTTAGATCGGTGGACTTTGCTTGACAAGGAGTGAATTATATTCGCCCAATACATTCTGAGTATCTCCTGAAAGCCAATAAGAAGCGATCGCGTTTGTAAGTACAGCCATCCTAACTATATAGGTAGTGAACATAATCTTGTTTAACGAACCATAAAAAAGACAAAGAACGCAAATAATTTACGGACAAGAGAAAAGATGAGAGTGTTCACAAGCAATTTAGGATTGCTGTATTACCACGGAATCCAGCAATGCAACTACCCTGCTCAATTATTATAAATTGCAGCACCACAAAACTCAATTCGTTCATTATAAATAATACAATTGAAAAGTATAAGTAATTTAACTTAGCCAATATTCGTTAATAATGAACTCAAATTTACTCCGCAGTTTAAAATGTCTGAACCGAAAAATAAACCATACCGGGTTAATTGCCACAAAATTTAGTAAAATTCAAGACATTTTTTTGAGCAGGCATTTTCTCAGTTTCATTATTTTTATGGCTCTATCAATAGATATATTTCCCAAGTTATAGCAATTCTATCTGCTGATTTGTGAAAATTACTTTTAAACGAACCGCAAGTTTTCTTCGTGTCTTAGCGTCTTTGTGGTGAAAAAATAAATTTTACTTAACCTTGATTTAACCACCAAGACATTAAGACACCAAGTCGAATCAGGAAAAAGCAGGTAATGAAAGGAGATTTTTATGGAAAGGGTTGGATTTGGGCTTAGCGTTTGGCTGGTGTTTCCTCTGTAGTTCGTTAACCAATATCTTGCAACAATACCTCGTCAATTACTGATACTTGTATTAGAGAGTGATTAAATTTACTTAAAAACTAGCTCGATCTTGAGTCCATTTTAATGGACTTCTGCTATGAGCCTGGGATTTAAATCCCAGCGGACTGTAATTATTGCAACATATATTTTACCAGTAGCAAAATGTAAGTTAAGAAAATCTAAGGTTCGCAAATCAAGTAGGATTGCTATAAGAAAATATTTTTACCGATTAGCCGGGATAATAAGGAATATTGATGTAAATTAGAACATTATCTTTAAAATAGGAGAAAATAGTTAATGCCAGCATTTTTTCGTCAACCAGTCCTCTGGTTTTTTGTAGGAATTTTCCTAGTAACTACATTATTTGCCTGCGGGCCTCAAAAAATAGCAGAGTCGCAAACTCCCTTCTCACAATCCTTTGTAAATAATGTACAAAGTTTTACAGCGGAAAATACTAAGTTACCAATATTAGCCATAACAGACAACCGCCCTGTAGCTTTTCTTGATCGCCCACTAAGTGCAAATCCCGCCCAGTTACCGCCATTACCCTACCCTTACGAGGCACTAGAAAAAGCGATCGATGCAGAAACAATGAAACTGCATCATGACAGACATCATCAAACTTACGTCACTAACCTTAATAACGCCTTGAAAAAATATCCGCAACTGCAAAGCAGAAGTGTGGAATATTTGCTACGCAACTTGAATATTATACCTGAAGATATTCGTACAGCCGTACGCAATAATGGTGGTGGTCATCTTAACCATACAATTTTTTGGCAAATCATGGGTCCCCAAGGTGGCGGAGAACCAACGGGAGAAATAGCACAAGAAATTAACCAAACCTTCGGTAGTTTTGACGAATTTCAAAAACAATTTAACGAAGCGGGAGGCGATCGCTTCGGTAGTGGTTGGGTTTGGTTGGTACGTAACCCTCAACGTCAGTTGGAAATTATGAGTACGCCCAATCAAGATAGTCCAATTATGGAAGGTTATTATCCAATTATGGGTAACGACGTATGGGAACATGCATATTACCTCAGATACCAGAACCGCCGTGCTGAGTATTTGAATAGCTGGTGGAACGTAGTCAACTGGAATGAAGTCAATAGACGCGCACAAGCATCACTCCGATAGTTGATTTGGTTCATGGTTAATGGTTAATGGTTAATGGTTAATGGTTAATGGCTTTCTTCTATGAACTATAAACTATAAACTATAAACTATTAACTATGAACTCTTAACTACTAACCATTAACAATGGCAAAATATACACCCCATCTCGAACGTCGCCATCTTTGGCTAGAACGCATCATCGCCATCATCGCTGTTATAAATTTGGTGCTGGTGTTTTTTGACCTCAGTTATCTGTATGCACGAGATTTTTATCTACAATCAATTCCCAGTATTGTCCGTTATTATGACCAAGTAAAGGGTATTAAACCTCATCCAGAAACCGAAAATTACCTTCAGCAGGTTGAGGGTTTGGAATCTCAAATTGTAGAAACTGGACTGCAATCACCTGAAGTTGAGAATAAACTAGTAAAACTACGCCAAACTAGCCTGCTAATTATTGCAGATAACCCCTTCGCAGTGGCGAAAAAAAGCAGCATTATCGAAAAAATTAAAGACGAAATCCGACAAAGAACAGGTGAAAAATCGGCTCGTAATGCTTTTGTTACTTTTTGGAGTCCGGATTATCTCCAGAGTACAGGTTGGTTACAAGAACTTAATTTCTGGGATAATCAAATTCGCCCTTTAATCCAAACAAATTACTACCGAGATATTAGTAAATTTGCTAAAAATATCGATTATTTCTGGCTGCTTGACTTGCCATTTGTAATTATATTTGCTCTAGATTTATTAATACGTATTAACTTGATAAAACGCCGTCATCCTGAATTGGATTGGTTTCGAGCCTTGCTACGGCGCTGGTACGACCTTTTTTTATTGTTACCATTTTGGCGATTTTTGCGAGTAATTCCAGTGTCAATTCGCCTGTATCATACAAATTTATTGAATTTAGAACCAATTAGAGCAGAAGCTCAACGTGATTTTGTGATTGGCTTTGCAGCAGAACTGACAGAAATGGTAGGTATTCAGGTAATCGACCAAATGCAGACATCAATTCAACGAGGAGATGTAACTCGTTGGCTACTTTATCCTGAAACTCGCAAACCTTATGTGCAAGTAAATAATACAGATGAAGTGACAGCGCTAACCACTCGTTTAATCAGTGTCAGTGTTTATAACGTTCTTCCCAAAGTTCAATCAGATATCGAAGATTTATTAAATCACAGCATTACTAACACTCTCAATCAATTTCCAATTTGGCAACAGTTGCAGTATTTTCCTCCTTTACGCAATCTACGATCAGAATTAACGGAAAATTTGTCTAAATCTTTGTCTCAAATTACTTATAAAAATTTAGTGAATGCCCTAGAAGACAAGAGTGCGGCAGAAATTACCGCACGTTTGAGTAGAAACTTTCGCGATGCATTAGAAGAGGAATTGCAGAAAAAACATAACGTTCAGGAAATTCAAGCTTTGCTCATAGACTTGCTGGAAGAAATTAAAATTAACTATGTTAAAAACATATATGAATTTGGAATTGAACAAATCATGAATGAAGCTGAGCAGTTACATTACAAAATTAAATCCTACAAAAAAATACCTTCAGGTTCTCTTGTCAAATATGACTAATAGGCTATAGTTAATGGTTAATAGTTAATGGTTAATGGTTAATGGTTAATGGTTAATGGTTAATGGTTAATAGTTTTTATATAGCAATCCTAACTCCGAACCCCTAGCCCCTAGCCCCTATTTTCAAAATAAATCATCCCCCTAGGGGATTATTTTACAAAGCTTAAATCTCCTCAAAATCTCTCAGAAAAGGCAGATATTTTAAATTTATTTAAATAAAGGCATTAGAAAACATATTTATTGTCATTTTTACGTCACATTTGTTTTTAAGCATAAAAATAGGGAAAACTTCTAAGTAGTTAATAGTTGGTTGTTCATGGTTAATAGTTCATCGCTATTAACCATTAACCATTAACCATTAACCATGAACCATGAACCATTAACCATGAACCATTAACCATTAACCATTAACCATTAACCATTAACCATATCAGCAAGCCGATGACTGCCATGATGCAGGAAGCCTGGAAACTTCTGGAAAAATCTATTATTTACTACCAAGGACGCCCCATTGGCACAGTAGCAGCGCAAGATCCACATATGCAGGCGCTTAACTACGACCAATGTTTTATCCGCGATTTCGTCCCGTCAGCCTTGGTGTTTCTCATGCAAGGTCAGACAGAAATTGTCCGTAATTTTTTGGTAGAAACGCTTTCGTTGCAGAGCCACGAAAAACAGATAGACTGCTTTAAACCAGGGCCAGGATTAATGCCTGCCAGTTTTAAAGTAGAATTTGACGATAACAAAGAATATTTAACCGCTGATTTTGGAGAACATGCGATCGCTCGCGTTCCTCCCGTTGATTCCTGTTTATGGTGGATAATTCTACTACGAGCTTATTGCAAAACTACGGGTGATTTTGCTCTTGCCCATCAGCCAGACTTCCAGAAGGGGATTAAGCTAGTTCTGGATATGTGTTTGGTACATCGTTTTGCCATGTTCCCAACGATGTTAGTTCCCGATGGCGCGTTTATGATTGACCGTCGTTTAGGAGTATACGAACATCCTCTAGAAATTCAAGTCTTATTCTATGCCGTTCTCCGCACTGCTATTGAATTACTTTTACCCAATGGAGACGGAGAAAGTTATTTAGATAAAATTACGCAGCGCATGGGAGCTTTACATTACCACGTGCGTGAATATTACTGGTTAGACTTGAAGCGACTCAGTGAAATTTATCGCTACCAAGGTGATGAATTCGGTAAAGAAGTTGCCAATAAGTTCAATATCCAGGCTGAATCTATCCCCCATTGGTTAACCGAATGGTTGCCAGAAAGCGGAGGATACTTAGTCGGAAATCTCGGCCCAGGACGGATGGATTTTCGCTTTTTTGCCTTGGGAAATCTACTAGCAATTTTGGTTTCCTTAGCCAGCGAAGAAGAATCTCAAAGTATTATGAATTTATTTGAGTCACGCTGGCATGACCTAATCGGTTATATGCCTGTAAAAATTTGTTTCCCCGCCTTAGAAGGTTTAGAGTGGCAAATGATTACTGGTAGCGACCCCAAAAACATTGCTTGGTCTTACCACAATGGCGGCAACTGGCCGATTATACTATGGCTGTTTGCAGCTGCGGCAGAAAAAACAGGTCGAACAGAACTTGCTCAACGTGCGATTGAAACAGCCCAAAGCCGCTTGATTAAGGATGGATTTCCCGAATACTACGATGGTAAAAATGGTCGCTTGATTGGTAAAGAAGCCAGAATTTACCAAACTTGGAGCATTGCTGGATTGCTAGCAGCGAAAGAAATAATCGCCAATCCTGCTTACCTAGACTTAATTACTTTTGAGGATAATATCGGAAATTTAGGCTGTAGGTTGTGATTGGTTAAAAAATAGGGAGTAGGGAGTGGGGAGTGGGGAAGAAAAATTTATCATTCTCAATAATCGTAGTAGGGCATAGCCCCACCTACTAAGATTTTTAACCCATTTTTAATGGGTTTGTAGAGACGCGAAATTTCGCGTCTCTACACATCCGGAAATTTATTTCACGGCTAATTGCAATTGGTTCAAAATATGATTAGATGAAAATTTCTCTTCCCCACTCCCCACTCCCCACTCCCTATTGTCAATTCGTTTGAATAAATCGTTGCAAAAATTCCATTGTTTGCTCTCTGACATCAGGACGAGTCAAAAGCCCGTGGGAAGGACTGAATAAAAATGCGACAAAAAAGAATGTAAAGACTATCAGTACAATTGCTGCACCAGATGGAATATCCCAGTAGTAGCTCATATACATACCAACCACGCTACTAACCGCACCAAATACACAACCCCAAATCATCATCTGATGTAATTCTTTTACCAACAGGTAAGCGGTAACTGCTGGCCCCACCAACATAGCAATCACTAACAGCGAACCAACTGTCTGCAAACTTGCTACCACCGTCAGAGTAATTGCTGTTACTAAACCAACATAGTACAACTTAGTGGGCATCCCCTGAGCCTGCGCCCCCATCGGGTCAAAAGTATAAAATAGTAATTCTTTATAAAACAACACCGTTAATCCTACGGTTAAAAGAGTAACAATCAGTGTCAGCAACATATCATCCGTAGTTACTCCCAAAATATTACCGAACAGAATGTTAACTAAATCAATACGATTTGCTCCTGGTAACACACTGATGAGGGTAACACCAATTGCCAAGAATTCAGACAAAATAAGCGCCATCGCAGCATCCAGCTTTACCCGTGAATAAGCTTCAATAGCCGCCAGCATAATCGCACTTAGCACACCTGCTACCAGCGCACCCAATGACAACGATAATCCTAAAACGTAAGCGATCGGCAAACCCGCCATTACCGAATGAGAAATGGTATGCGCCAACATTCCCATTTGCAGCACAATCATATAGCTACCGACAACTGCACAAAGAATACCCATGAGAATGCCAACAATAATCGCATTGCGCATAAACTCAGAAGATAACGGTTCAAAAATCCAATTCAACATGCGATCGCCTCAATATAACTTCACGAAACAGCCAAACCAAAACTATGCCCGTAAGCTTTCTGAATATTCACCGGCGTGATAACTTCTTCTCTAGAACCCAAAGCAACAAGGTGTTTATTTAACAGTAAAAGTTGGTCATAGTTCTTTAAGGTATCGCCTAAATCATGGCTAATCACCAATAAAGTTTTTTGTTCAGCCTTTAACTCTCTAAAAATCTCAAATATAACTTCTTCAGTTTTGCGATCCACCCCTGTAAAAGGCTCATCAAACAGTAAAATATCCGCTTGTTGAGCAAGCGCCCTGGCTAAAAAAACTCGTTGCTGTTGTCCACCTGAAAGCTGTCCGATTGGGCGATCGCGCAAATCCCAAATCCCCACACGTTCCAAAGCCGCTTTCACCAGTTCCCTTGACTGACGACTCGGACGCCGAAACAACCCAGTTTTCACCGTCCGCGCCATCATTACTACCTTCCAAACTGTAGTAGGATAATCCCAGTCAATTTGTGAGCGTTGCGGTACATACGCAATTCTTGCCAACTGTTGTCTCAGCGGTTCCCCAAAAAACTTTACCGAACCGCTAGAAACCGGAATCAACCCCAACATAGCCTTAATCAAAGTACTTTTACCCGCACCATTGGGGCCAATAATACCTATTAACTGTCCCGACTTAATGACAAAACTGATACCCTCCAGCGCCCAATTACCCCGGTAACGAACAGACAAATCCTTAATTTCTAACATATTCATCTTTTACCAACAAATTAAAATCAGGAAAACTCCGCGTTCCTCTGCGCTACCTCTGCGCTCCTCCGCGTTAAAAAAATTACCTATTTTTTTCATATTTAATACTAGATTGTCAACAAGCAAAATTTTAAGGTTTTATTCATACTTTAAACGATAATCATTATCATAATATACTGAATATTGTCCTAATAGTCTCAGGAAATACATCTAGCATCCAAATGAATGCAGTTCAAGTTTATTGATAAATAATCTCATTAACGCTGATTGAGCATTGAGTACAAAAGCACTGATTATTAACAAAGAGAAAAAAATGATGTTGGGAATTTTACGAATTAAAGCATATTCCTTCTGGAGTGCAACAGCATTGGCAATGGTAGTTGGGCTAGCTGGATGTGGTTCGCAACCACAAACCGGGGAGACATCACCAACTACAGCAGCATCACCAGCCACTGCGATCGACAAAAAACCGAAAGTTATCGCCTCCCATAGTGTTCTTTGCGACATGGTTGCGGAAGTCGCCAAGGATAAAGTCGATTTGAACTGTTTAATAGATCCTGACGAAGATCCTCATGTTTACGAGGGTAAACCCTCAGACAGACAAGCAATTGAAAACGCCGATTTAGTTTTTTATGCAGGTTTACACTTTGACCCAGCAATAGAGAAAATGGTGGAAGCGACTAAAACTTCCGCGCCCAAAATAGCCCTTCACGACTTGGGAACAGCTCAAAAACTCACGCTTGTAGAAGACGGTAAAACAGAAACAGACCCCCATGTTTGGCATAATGTGAAAAATGGCATTCGCATGGTGCAACTAATTGAAGAGAATCTAGCGAAAGTTGACCCCAATGATGCAGCGGAATACACCAAAAATGCCAATGCACTAGAAGCAAAGTTAACAAAACTAGATACGTGGATTCCTCAACAAATCGCTACAATTCCTGAGAAACAACGACGTTTAGTAACAACTCACGATGCCTTGGGTTATTATGCTAGAGCCTATGGTTTGACGGTTACTGATACGCTGTTAGGAATTACAACAGAAGAAGAACCAACAGCGGCAAAGGTAAAGTCTTTGAGTGACAATATTAAAAAGCAAGGTGTACCTGTAATTTTTGCGGAAGTAACAGCTAATGACAAAGTACTGAAAACCGTAGCGAATGAAGCGAAAGTTAAACTTTCCGAAGAAAAACTGTACGCCGATGGACTAGGTGAGAAAGGAACAGCGCAAGCAACATACATCGGAATGCTAGAGTCTAATACTTGTGTAATTGCCAATGGTTTAGGCGGCAAATGCACACCGTTTCAGCCGTAATTAGAGGTGATTTATAAAGTGAATATTAAGACCTCTAACGTTTACATAGATTGTAGATCCCACCTTAATCCCCCCTTAAAAAGGGGGGAAGTAATTAATTTCTAGCCCCCCTTTTTAAGGGGGGTTGGGGGGATCAGATTTTTTTATAAATGAACTCTTATACAGTGTTACTTTAGCAAGATTCACGGGAACTATGTATCTGTAGTCTGACTCAATTATCAGTCAAGCAGAATGTTAGTTCTATTTCGTCAAGCAATTGGTGCATTTTTGACAATTTGTCTGTGTATTTCCGGAATTGGTTTGTTACAATTTCCGCGCCTGCAACAACTAACTTTGAGTAAAAAAACTGCTTCTTTAGAAACTTTAGAAAGAGATATAAAAGCAGAAAAGCTGCGGCTAAACTTGCTCAAAAACATACCAACTTTTGGTTATGATAATTTAATCGCAGATTGGGTATATCTTAACTTTCTGCAATACTTTGGAGATGATGAAGTTCGTGACAAAACGGGTTACAGTCTTAGCCCAGAATACTTTGAAATAATTTTGGCACGTGACCCGCGATTTTTGCAGGCTTACCTAGGACTTTCTACCAGTACTTCTATGTATGCTGCCATGCCAGAGCGTTCAGTAGGATTAATGAAGAAAGGTTTAAAATCTTTATCTCCTTGGGTTCCGCAGAAATCTTACTATGTCTGGCGTTATAAAGGTACTGACGAGTTATTATTTTTAGGAGATTCTCACGCCGCCAAAGAATCTTTTGAACAAGCGGCAAAATGGGCGAGTAATTATACAGATGATGAAAGTAAACAATTAGCAGCAATCTCTAAAAAAACCGCTGATTTTTTAAACCGTAATCCAACCAGTAAATATGCACAAATTGCGACTTGGACAATGGTATTAAATAATCAATTAGATAAAAAAACTCGCCAAAGAGCAATTCAGGAAATTGAAGCGTTAGGAGGTAAGGTAATCCAAAATCCTGACGGTACTACTAAAATTAAATTACCCGAAAAAGATTGAATGGTCATTAGTCATTGGTCATTGGTCATTAGTCATTAGTCATTGGTCATTAGTCATTAGTCATTAGTCATTAGTCATTAGTCATTAGTCATTAGTCATTAGTCATTGGATTTTCCCTTCGGATCAATGCCCGATGCCCAATCGCTTCGCTTAATTAAAAATTAAGAATTAAAAATTAAAAATTGAATTGATTTGATTTCATTTTTCATTTTTCATTTTTCATTTTTAATTCCCGAAGGGTTGCCCAATGCCCAATGCCCCATGCCCACTCCCCACTCCCTATTCCCAGCGAGGTTACGCTTATCTATTGGTACGACGGTAAATTAATTCAGTCTCAAACCCTAGAATTAACAATTGACGATCCAGGGTTACTCTATGGGGCGACGGTTTTTACAACGTTACGAGTTTATGGCAATTCCCTCGAACACAGGCTAACTAACTGGCAAGCACACTGCGATCGCCTAAAATTTAGCTTGCAATCCTTTGGTTGGTGCATACCAAATCAATCACGATTGCGTCAAGGGGCAGAATTAATCATGGCACACTTCCCCGTCCTCAGAATCACCGTCTTCCCTGATGGACGAGAATGGATCACTGGCAGGTTATTACCAAATAACTTGACACAAAATCAAAAATATGGTATTAAATGCTGTACATCTTCACCAGAATTGTATCGGAGCTTGCCCACTCATAAAACCGGAAATTACCTGAGTGCTTGGTTGGCAAGAGCTAGCGCCCAAAAATTAGAAGCTCAAGAAGCGATATTAGTGGATGTTGAGGGAAATTGGTTAGAAACGAGTACGGGCAATCTTTGGGGTTGGCGGGATGGTTGTTGGTGGACACCGCCTATAGATGTGGGGATTTTGCCGGGAGTAATGCGATCGCAACTTGTAGAATGGCTAGGGAAAGAAGGGTATCAAGTACGGGAGGAACCTTGGACAGATGATTTAGTCAACGGATTTGAAGCGATCGCCATGAGTAACAGTGTGGTAGAAATACTTCCCATTCATACCGTCATCCAGCCTTCAGGACAATTGTTACAATATAATCCCTACCATCCCTGTTTTCAGCAAATGCGGGGATTTTTAATAGCACTGTAGGGGCTAAATTTGGTATACCTTAAGATAAGTTAACATAATTCTTAAAATGCCCTCGCACAAAAAAATTAGGAGGATTGACCTCGGTGAACAATAAACGATGGAGAAATGCGGGGCTGTACGCACTGCTTTTTATAGTTGTCATTGCTCTAGGGACTGCATTTTTTGACAAGCAACCCCAAAGCAGAGAGACATGGCGATACAGTCAGTTTATTCAAGAAGTTGAAAAAGGCAGAGTAGAAAAAGTAAGTCTGAGTTCGGATCGGTCTACAGCAGTTGTTACTTCCAAGTACGACCCCAACAAGAAGTTGGTGACTTTAGTCAACGATCCAGAACTGATAAATACTCTTACCAAAAACAACGTCGATATCAGTGTTTTACCTCAAACAGACGATGGATTTTGGGTTAAAGCACTAAGCAGCTTATTCTTCCCCGTATTACTTCTAGTCGGCTTATTCTTCCTGCTACGTCGTGCCCAAAATGGTCCTGGTAGCCAAGCCATGAACTTTGGCAAATCTAAAGCCAGAGTACAAATGGAGCCGCAAACCCAAGTAACCTTTGGGGATGTCGCTGGTATTGACCAAGCCAAACTGGAACTCAACGAAGTCGTAGACTTTTTGAAGAACGCCGATCGCTTTACCGCCGTTGGAGCAAAAATTCCCAAAGGCGTACTGCTGGTAGGCCCTCCAGGAACAGGTAAAACCTTGTTGGCTCGTGCTGTAGCAGGTGAAGCGGGTGTCCCCTTCTTCTCCATCTCTGGTTCTGAGTTCGTAGAAATGTTTGTGGGTGTGGGTGCATCCCGTGTCCGTGACTTATTCGAGCAAGCCAAAGCAAACGCGCCTTGCATCGTCTTCATCGATGAAATTGACGCCGTAGGTCGTCAGCGCGGTGCAGGCTTAGGCGGTGGTAACGATGAGCGGGAACAAACCCTTAACCAGTTACTCACAGAAATGGACGGCTTTGAAGGTAACACCGGCATCATTATTATTGCCGCTACCAACCGTCCCGACGTATTAGATGCAGCCTTGTTGCGTCCCGGACGCTTCGACCGTCAAGTTGTCGTGGATCGCCCCGACTACGCTGGACGTGTAGAAATACTCAAAGTTCACGCCCGTGGCAAAACATTGGCGAAAGATGTGGACGTAGAGAGAATCGCTCGTCGTACCCCTGGCTTTACTGGCGCCGATTTATCTAACCTGTTGAACGAAGCCGCAATTCTGGCAGCACGCCGGAATTTGACCGAAATTTCGATGGATGAAATTAACGACGCCATCGATCGCGTCCTCGCCGGACCAGAAAAGAAAGACCGGGTAATGAGTGAAAAGCGCAAGGAACTAGTAGCTTATCACGAAGCCGGTCACGCTTTAGTCGGTGCATTAATGCCAGACTACGACCCCGTACAGAAAATTAGCATAATTCCCCGTGGTCGTGCCGGTGGTTTAACTTGGTTTACCCCCAGCGAAGACCGCATGGATAGTGGTTTGTACAGCCGCGCCTATCTAGAAAATCAGATGGCTGTGGCATTAGGTGGTCGTATTGCCGAAGAATTAATCTTTGGTGAAGAAGAAGTAACCACAGGTGCTTCTAACGACCTACAACAAGTAGCACGTGTAGCCCGTCAGATGGTAACTCGCTTTGGTATGAGCGACAAACTTGGCCCTGTTGCCCTTGGTCGCCAGCAAGGCAATATGTTCCTCGGTCGGGATATTATGTCAGAGCGTGATTTCTCAGAAGAAACCGCTGCTGCAATAGATGAAGAAGTTCGCAAACTAGTAGATGCAGCTTACGCACGTGCCAAGAAAGTCTTGACAGATAACCGCCACATTCTGGATCAACTTGCAGAAATGCTGGTTGAAAAAGAAACCGTGGACGCCGAAGAGTTGCAAGAACTATTAGGAAATAACGATGTGAAAACAGCGGCGTTTGCGTAAAGAGTTAGGAGTTAGGAGTGAAGAGTTATGAGTTAAAGATAAGAAATTCTAACTCCTAACTCCTGTAGGGGCAGGTTTTGTTGATAGTCTTGACTAAACCTGCCCCTACCACCACTCCTAACTCCTCACTCCTCACTCCTAACTCTTGCATAATCAGGGTAATTCTGAGAAATTCTGGAATTGCCCTGATTTTTTTGTGCGCAGAGGTTGTTTTACTGGTAAAGTCTAATTGCACTCAAGAAATAGTGATAAAAAAAGATAATCATTACATTTCTTGCAAAAATTAGGTATTAGGTTATTACGAACACAAATAGACACCGATGAATTATCTGTATGCATCTGCGTCCATTTGTGTCTATCTGTGGTCGAATTTTTCTAAAATAAACTTTTGCAAGAGACTACATGAACAAAATTCACAACAAACTGATGAAAATATCTGTTGCCCTAGCCCAAGCGCCCCTAACCTCTAGCCTCTAGCCCCTAGCCCAAGCGCCCCTATTTCTCCACAAAAGAATCTCTAATTTGCACGAGGTAAAAAAGTCCATGCTGCAAGGTTTTCAAGGTTGTAATTTGAATGTCAATCAGCTTACCGTCAAGGTCATGACAATTGCCGCCGCTAGTGTTGCTTTCAGCTTTACACTCATAACAGCAAAACCAGTACAAGCAGCAACTTTCTCGTGGAATTTAGATTTTTTTGATGACAATAATGTACAGGTAGGAAGTGGAGAATTTAGCTACGATCCTACAACAACCACCTTCGTAGAAACTACCCCTACCAGCCTACCAGAAGGATTTACCGTACAAAATGACTTAGAAACCTTTTCAGCAAATATTCGGGGAGAGAATTGGGGTTTTGAAGCCGGTACTACTTGGTGGGCTGAACCTTCTAGACCGCCAGGACAACAACGTACGAGTAGATCCAGACCCTTCGTAGTGGAGAATTCCTGGTTTTTTGGCGATCCTTTTTTTGGAACCCGAGCATTAAATATGGATATAGATTCAGCATCTGATACTGCTGGGTCAGGAACTTGGTTTCAGTTAATTGTACCCCCAGGAGGAGGCGATCCCTTTCGGGGGGCGGGGACGTGGAAAGCAACACTACGCAGCAACGTAGAATCAGTTCCTGAGTCTAGTTCTGTCTTAGGTTTATTAGCGATTGGGACTTTTGGTGCAGTTTCATTACTAAAGCGGACAGGGAATCAAAGAAGCTTTTAAATCAAAATCAGGGTAGTTCTGAGATTTTTTCAGACTTACCCTGATGCGATCGCAAATAACAAGAAAATAGACGCACTCTTCGGCGCACCCTCCGTCGCTTTCTCAAACATTCCCCTTCACGTGCTTAATCTGTCAATTTTTACAAAACTAACGCCAAACAGAACTATTTTCTAGTGCAATATCATTTGAATCCAAAATCTAAAATCTAAAATCCAAAATCGGACTACGCTCTAGACGGCTTTAAAAATAGCCACGCCACAAAAAATGTAGCCGCTGTAAATAATTGCGTCAGATCCAATGCAGACAGATAGCCATCTGAGAACGAAGCAATGCTTCTGTCTGTAATGCCAAATAGCCAAGATGAGATCCCAAATAGCCAAATTCCATTTTTCAGATTTCCCACAAAGTCCCTAATATCTGAGGGTTGCTCATTACTCATGCGTTTTTGCTCCGTTGGTGAAGAATTTGATGATTAAGCGAAACTTACAGTAGCTGTTTTAGCCACTAACGAACTTAAGCACGTGATATTTCCTGCACGTATGACTTTTTTGGGTTACTAAGTTTGAATGTATGAGTATGTAATTATATTAATAAATATTTCAAAAAATTGACATCACTACCCAAAGGTACATATATCTATATGCCTATTGCTACATGCCAAGGAAATTTAGTCCTGTCATTGTAAACGTAGAATTTGCAGAGGATTGTTACAATGACGACAAAGAAATTTACATTTCGTCAAATATACTTCTAAAGACAGAGGATTAATCAATACTTGTAAACTATGTAACCGCAAAAGTGTGATACTAAGTTATTTATTTGACTAAGCAAATAAAGATGGTAAGAGTTCGTTTATAAAGAAAATCTGATCCCCCCATCCCCCCTTAAAAAGGGGGGCTAGAAATGATTTCCCCCCTTTTTAAGGGGGGATTAAGGGGGGATCTAAAATCTATGCAAGGGTTAGAGGTCTTAATATTCACTTTATAAATCACCTCTAAGGACACGGTAATGTTCCCTATCAAAATTGAAAGTATAAATTTTTAATTATTGAAGTGGGGGGTTTTACCCCTTATGAAACAAAAAATAGAATCTGTTTAAAATTCAAATTCTTGTGCTAATCCCGTATATTTGTATCTTGCATTACCGTTATTAATTTGGTTTATTGCCAATAACTAAACGTAAAAAACTGAATTTTTGGATTAAAATCCGGTTTCTTAATCATTGTTGACAATAGTGCATATGTTCAGTACACAAACTTCCGTATCTTTGTACAAGGTAGTAGGGGAAGAGAATTGTAAAAAATAAAATATATTTAAATATACATACTGAAAATGGGAATAATTAAATTGAACAGAGATTTTGAAGTTGGTAATAGAATTTGCGAAATTTAAGCAGTTCGGACTGTAGCAGCAAAATAAGGCAAAATTATTCTTCAATCAAAGAGCCGATGAGCGTAACTAGCCACCGTCGAATAATAATTGGGGATGTGCATGGTCACTACAAAGGACTAATGAGATTGTTAGAGGCGATCGCACCCACACAAAACGATCAAGTCTATTTTTTGGGAGACTTAATAGATCGGGGACCACAAAGCGCTCAAGTAGTGGATTTTGTCAAAGAAAGTTCCTACCAGTGTCTATTGGGGAATCACGAGCAGATGTTATTAAGTATTCTTACCAGACGCATCCCCACACCAACAGTACAAGCATGGTTGTATGGTGGTGGACAAGCGACGGTAGCCAGTTACCAAGAAGCCACAATTCCTCATGATCACCTAGATTGGCTGAATACTCTACCTACATACATCGATTTGGGGGATATTTGGTTAGTTCATGCTGGTGTAGATCCTTTAATTCCCTTAATAGAACAAACCGCCAATGAACTTTGTTGGGTGCGAGACGAATTTCACAGTCTTGAAAAGCCTTACTTTCCCGATAAATTAATTATTACCGGTCACACCATCACCTTTACCCTACCGGGTGTGTCTCCTGGTGAACTGGCACAAGGACAAGGATGGCTAGACATAGATACTGGCGCTTATCATCCCCGTAGTGGCTGGTTAACAGGACTTGATGTCACAAATAACCTTGTTTATCAAGTTAACGTTCTCAAAAACTGTCTTCGCACCTTACCCTTAGAAGAAGCGGTGACAACCATTGAACCAACACAAATTCGTGGAAGTCGCCGCAAAAAATGTTTGACGTAATATCGGGAGTAGGGAGTCGGGAGTAGGGGCTAGGGACTAGGGACTAGGGGAATAGGGAAAAATCCAATGACTAATGACTAATGACTAATGACTAATGACTATTGACTATTGACTATTGACTAACGCTCGGATATTTGCTTTATAAGCATTATTATCCAACCCATCTTTGTGGTTAACGGGTTGAGTATTAATGGCAGTTTTAAGGGCATTAATGCGATCGCCTGTTGCAGGGTGGGTACTCAAAAAGGTGGGTACAGAACGCTTGCTGGTTAGCTTCTGCATAAATGAAACCATTGCCGACTGAGCATAACCAGTATTTGTTAAAGTTTTTAACCCTCTTTTATCAGCATCAAATTCCATTTGACGACTGCGCGGTAAGTTGCGTGCTAATTGTACGCCAATTTGGACTGCTTGACTGCGGTCTAAGCCTGCTGCTGTTAACAAACCATCATCAATAGCTTTTTGGCGCATTTGTTTAAGCATATGCTTTCCGGTAATATGACCAATTTCATGGGCTATAACGCTTGCTAGTTCCGCTTCATTTTCAGCAGCTTTGAGTAAACCTGTATGAAGGTATACATAGCCTCCTAAAGTAGCAAAAGCATTAATACTGTCATCGTCAACTACCTGGAAAGTATAAGTAAGTTTCGGGCGATCGCTATTTTTTGCCAAGCGCCGGCCCAATTCTTGCACATAGCTATTAACTTGAGAATTGCGGTACAGCTTAATATCACTACCAAGTAATTCCTGATTTATTTGCTTACCAATTCCAACTTCCTGGCGATCAGATATATTGGAAAGCTGAAGTATTTGGACTCCCCGCAAAAGTAGAGGAAACAAATCCAAAGCTTGGGATGGTACAGCTGTACTCAAGCAAATACTTAGCGCCACCAGTACCGAAATAAAAGGGTAAAACCAGCGACGCTGAAAATAACTAAAATTTACAGATAAACTTTTCCAATAAATCATAATCCAGTCTGACGGGGCTTTTGGGAGAACGTAAAATGATGGGACGGATAATGGGCTTGATAAGTTGCATTCTAAACTTCAATACCTAGATGTAAACAGCACTTCTTGACTGTAAGGCGGTTTTAGCGCATTTTTTTGGCAGCAGCAACTAAAAACAGCGATCGTGATAAACTGTCGTCGCATGACCAAAAAAGTAAGAAGGCAGAAGGATAAAAATGACTTGATTATTTGATGCTTCAGCCTTAAGTTAACTGCAAAGCCTAGCCACTTTTAGTTTTAGTTCTAACAAACAAGAGAACGCACCCTTCCACTAGACTTGCTGCTACAACCACTGATTCTGCTTTGATTTGGGAAAACTTGTTATGACTTTTTTAGATTCCAAAGGACGCTTATTCGGTAAGTTCAATATCCTCGATTTCGCTGCTGCACTAGTAATTCTGTTAGTTATATTTGGCATCTTTTTCTTTCCTGGCACAACTGGTTCTGTTGCCCAAGTTGGTGTCACCACAAAACCTGTAGAGATAGACTTACTCGTACGGGGATTAAATGTGCGCGATCCGGAACAGTTATTTAATCAAGGGTTAACCAAAGGCGGAAAAACAAATGTTATTATCCGCAATCAACCCCACGGCGCTATTAATGTTAAATCAGTGCAACAATTACCTAGAACCGTGTTAGTACCTCAACCGGATGGTTCTCTCAAAGAATTACCAGATCCGAAGTCAAACAGTTTTAGTACAGATATGATTTTGACTTTGGATGGCAAAGCGCAAATTACGGCTAATGGTCCGGTTCTCGGCCCTAGCAAACTCAAAATTGGTGTACCAATTGAGTTGGATGGATTTAATTACAACTTTAACGCTACTGTTATTGACGTACGGGTTAAAGATAAATAAAAATAATCGCTTTGTAATTTGTATTTAGAGTAGCCCCTAGTTACTTGCAATTTTGGGGCTATTTTTTATTTTTTATCATTTCTCCGAAACTAGAAAATCAGGAAGTACACACCGTTTCTTTATCTGTATTAATCTGTGTTTATAGCAATTCTATTTAAGTTGTGATTATGAAGAAATAAAAAGCTAAGTATCAGCCTATACTTAGATGATGTCTAAAGTTATACTAAAATAGACGGATAAAAGTGTTATATGAGCTAGGTACAATTAATTTTATTTTTCAGTTAAAAATTCAAACGCTTGAATATTGAAGCTGAAAACTAAAATTTTTTGCCAAATAAATTACATACGTCATTACTAACTAATGATTAAGTACAATTTTGCGTAAATTTAGATACTGTTGGTCAATCAAATGTAGGGTAAGCACTGCCTACCCTACAAATTAAGATTTTCAGCAATTTGCCAACAACATTAAATTCGTGGCGAATTCACGATTTAAGGTTAAAGGCAGAGTTGTAGGCTATGAATTTGTGCAATGTTGTACTAAGTTAGTAATGACAAAAATTTTCTAATTAACCCAATTGTCACGGCTGGTAATTCTAGCTGGGGTGTCAATCCCACATCTTCCAATTCTTGAAAAAATCGAATCGCTTGCGGATTAATTTGAGCAAGGCGACGACCAATTTCCGGACCGGTAAACTGCGACTTTTGCCCCCACATAATTGCGGTGGGAGTAGTTAGTTGTTGAATGTAAAGTGACAAATCAAAGCTTAAGTCACCGCGTACAAAAGATAGGGCTGAATATTCTGCATTTGGCTGTTGGGCAGATTCTAGATAAGCCTGAACAATTTCTTCGTACACTCGATTAGGTTGGGCAAATTGTCGTTGTTCTAAAAAGCTGCGAATACCCGCTTCAGTAGCGACTCCTGTATTGTAAAGCATTTTATCGAGAAAGGGGATACTGATTATTTGGGTAAAAAACGTGCGTGAGTAATCTTGCCCAAAATCGGAAAGTCCAGCGGGTGTAGTGAGAATTAGGGACTTGAATAATTCCGGATGAGCGATCGCAACTCGAATTGTAAACGCTGCTGTTAGGGAAGAAGCAATTACCGTTACCGGCCCGTTACAAGTTTGCTGCAAAAACTCCCGAATCGTCATCAAATAATCTTCAATCGTGTAATTTCGTGCTTGATGCTCCGACTTACCCCAACCAATTAAATCTGGTGCTAAAATTCGATATTCACGAGCAAATGCTGGATAAACTTTCGACCACTCATAAGCAGAAGACCCACCACCAAAGCCGTGCAGAAACACTAAAGTTTCTAAATCTTGGCTAGCAGTTATTTCATCCTGCCAAGGTGAGCCAGTAGCAGTATAATACACCATTCTACCTAGTGAGGTAATCACAGAGTTTTGGTCAAATCCTAGTGGCTGAAACATAAGTTTTTTGTCAGTTGTCATTTGTCAGTTGTCATTTTTTCATTTTTTAGTTAATTTTGTCATTTTTTATTTATCTCTTTTGTCCCCTTTTCCCCACTTTCTCAATTTTCTTACTAACCTCTACTGACATACTTAACACCAGCGCTGCTTGTCCGTATCTCTAGTTAAGTAGATGTAAAATTACTAGCCGACTTGTAAAGATTCAGTAATTTTTTCTCTGAGACATCAAGTATTTTTGCTTGGAGTTACTATAATTCCAATATTTATACCTGTTATCGTGATTACTAAAAGGTAAAACCCTCTGTCCTTTTTTATGGTAATCTATCAGAAAGAATACTTATATTTTCGAGCGTTTGTAAAGCTCGTCAACTTTAACAAACAAAATAAGTTATGTAAGTGGGCATAAATAAATATATTTATCCTGATGATTGTTAGGACTAATAGTTAAGAGTTAATAGAAGTAAACCATTAACCATGAACTATTAACTATTAACCATGAATAACTACCTATTAACTAATAATCTCATAGTGATATTTGTTTCCGCTTAATTACTTGTTAAATTAATTTCTGCATACAGCAAACCTAAATAGATTGTAAACAGATACTTTGCTTTATTATCTTGGCATTCTTGACAATTTGACGGTCAATTAAACAAGATTTTTTTCACCGTATATCTGTAATTGCTGTAGTACTGCTTACCTCAAAACTAGCTTTCAAATCTAGAATTCAGATGCAGTCAGGCAGAAATAATAACTCTCCCTATAATTAGCAATCTTATTATTTTGTAGAAAAAGCTGAAGCGGGGCGTTATGGTAGAGCAGGCTTGTCTTCAATCGGGTCAAAAGCCAATTATTGAAGACTATAAATTTCCCTTTAATGACTTTAATATCCAAAATCAAATTGTAGATTCAGCCTCGTGCAGGCAAATGTATGCACCTATTGACGCCGAAAAGGTGACAATACCTGACTGTGTTTATTTAAATTTGGAAGACTTAAAGTGCTTTGAAACGATAAAACGCCAGTATGAGCGCTGGGGCGTTATTTTTGATAATTGTATAGCAATACAACCTTCCAACCCAGCATTTCCCACTCATTCTGGTTTGGTAGTGTTAATGGGAGCGCCCAAAAGCGGATATTTAGAAGTCTCCTTTCTGCGTCCTGCTAAATTTGTGAGTGCTTTTGTCACAAGTTCCCAACGCTTAGTGCTTTCCGCATACGATCGCGATCGCCAATTACTAACCCAAACGATACTACCGGGAGCAAATCTTGCCAATTCTGACTCTGCTGTGCCCCCCAATACCTTACTATCTGTAACAGCAAATGATATTCACTACGTAACTTTCTGCGCTTTTGATGGTCAATTCACCATTGATGACCTGAATTTTTGTTTTTAACTCAAAAATTGAAAAACTGTTAATAGTTAATAGTTAATAGTTAATAGCTATGAACCATGAACCATGAACCATTAACTATTAACTATTAACCATGAACCATTAACTCCTAACCCCTAACTTTCCATTCCGAACTTGTACTACACGATGATTGCACCGCCTCACCAACTGTTCATCATGAGTAGTAACAATTACCGTTGCACCAAAAGTATTTAATTTCTGGAGAATTTGTATTACTTGCCAAGAATTATCTGGATCGAGGTTTCCGGTTGGTTCATCAGCTAAAAGCAGTGGTGGTGTTGAGACGATCGCTCGTGCAATACTCACTCGTTGTTGTTCTCCCCCTGAAAGTTGATCGGGAAAACAATCAACTTTGGCAAATAAACCTACCAGTTTCAAAGTGGGTTCTAAACGCCGTTGAATTTCCTTACGTGTATACCCTTGTGCTTGCAACACAACAGCGATATTTTCCGCTACCGTCCGTTGAGGGATAAGTTTGTAGTCTTGAAAAACAATCCCAATCCGTCGCCGTAAAAACGACAAGCGATCGCCCCGCAAAGCTGACACATTATATCCATCAACTATTATTTCTCCCTGTGTTGGTAACTCCTCGCCATACAACAATTTTAAAAGCGTCGATTTACCGGAACCACTAGGCCCAGTAATAAACAAAAATTCTCCCTGTTTTACCTCTAAATTCACATCCAACAGAGCATTTTGACCATTGGCATATATTTTTGTAGTTGAACGTAATTCCACCATAACCGCAGCATTAGCACTGGGTTGTTGAGTGTCGCCATCTTGAAGATGAACAGACTTGTCTACTGCTTTAGGTGATACTACTGCTGGCATTACTGTTTCCTCACGCCCACAACTAAATGCGTACAAAATAATGATTCCCAGGTAAAACCCAGGAATCTCCAATCCAAACTAAAAATTTTTTACAAAGAAAAGCAGTAAGTACTAAGTAGTCATTAGTCATTAGTCATTAGTCATTAGTCATTAGTTAATAGGTAATGGCTAATGACAATTAGTGATATCTTGCACGCCTATGTAACAGTCAGAAGGTGGTAGCCCACCAAACCCTCGTTACCAGGTTCAACCTGGTAACGAGAATTAGAGCCTCTGGCTCTTGTTAAAAATGGTGCAAGATATCAGAATTAGCAATTAGCTATTGACTAATGACTAATGACTAATGACTAATGACTAATGACTATTTACAGTCAATCCATAAACCAAGGATTTCAGGGCAAACTTGGGTAAAGCCAACATTCGCCGCCAGCGCCAGGGTTCTTTGTATAGCCGATACAGCCATTCCAAATGGTTATTTCCCAACCAGGCGGGGGCGCGAGTTTTCGTCCCCGACCAAATATCAAAACTCCCACCAACGCCGATCCAAGTTGCTTGGGGACACAAATGCCGGTTTTTGGCAATCCATAACTCTTGACGTGGTACTCCCAAGCCCACAAAAATCACTTGCGGTTGGAGTTGGGTAAGAGTTTGTCGTAATTGTTCTTCTTCTGTTGGGGAATGGAAACCGGAATAAGTACCAGCTAGTTGTAAACCTGGAACTTCACAAAGCCAAAACTCTGCTGCTTTTGCAGCCACCCCAGGCGCTCCACCGTAGAAAAATACCTTTGCTTTCGTCTCTGGTTGTCCAAGTTTCCGCAAAAGTGTTTCTGCTAATTCAATTCCTGGAATGCGTTGTACTTTTTGCCGCCGCAGCCACTGCAAAAACAGTACTACTCCCGCTCCATCTGGAATCACTAAATCAGCACTTTTAATCACCTGAGCAAGGGATGTATTCTGCTCTGCTTGCATGGTCATTTCCGCATTCAGCGTTACTACATGCGTTCCCAAACCCTGTTGCACACGTTCTAGCAACCAGCATGGATAGTCAGTCATCACATGAACTGGTAGCCCCAACACTGAAAAAACTTTCGGCGGTTTAGACATAGCCTATTCTTTAGTTTGCCTCACACCACAATCTATCGAAGCATAGTTTTTACTACTAAACTAGAGGAATTTAAGTATATTCCCCCTTTACAAATAACTAAATTTACATATACGGACTTCTCAACCGCACAGGTCGATTTTGTTTTCTGGTTTTGTGCCTATATTCTTTGGTCTTTTAGTGAACCAGTTCGACTTATAGGCAAGCCTTTATCTGGACGATATACGCCTTAGACAATCAGGGTCGGCGTTGTTTGGCTATTTTAACACAACACTCCTTGTAGGCTGATTTCTTTCAAGAGGGATAAATGAACACGCAAAACATTAGGCTGGGCTTGTGTTATCCTGCTTTTTAAGTTCACTGATAGAAGAGAACGCAGAATTAAACTAATTGATATTGGGTGCTATTGACAAAGATAAAAGTATTCTTATTGGCAGAGAGTAAATGCTTGTATCAAGGGAAGTTGTCCCGAAGTACTAGTCAGACTATTAAACTGCCTATATATATATTTGTATTTGTACAAAATACAAATATTTTTAAACTGCATCTTCTAAAACTTTTTAGTAAACTCAATTTTACAGTTAAGAGTGTAACGGGCAAAAATCGACCATGAGTAAAATTCGTGTGGCGCTAATTGAAGATCATGACCTCACCCGTGTGGGTATAAAAACAGCATTACAGCAAAGGGATGAAATTGAAGTTGTCGGGGAAGCTGCTACTGCTGTGGAAGGGATGAAAATATTAAAATCGCTACAACCAGACATTGCGATTATAGATATTGGTTTACCTGATAAGGATGGAATTGAGCTAACACGGGAGGTGAAATCTACTGTTAATGGCGAAGAGTCAAAAACAAAAGTACTAATTTTGACGCTCAGGGATAATAAAGAAGCTGTCTTAGCAGCTTTCGCCGCTGGGGCTGACTCTTACTGCATGAAGGATATTAAGTTCGATAATTTGCTGGAAGCTGTACGTGTAACTTACAATAACAACGCTTGGATTGATCCAGCGATCGCCCGCATTGTATTACAACAAGCACAGCAAAATCAGCCTCGGTTGGAAATGGGAGCAGCTGATGCTAAAACCAGTTCTAGCAACTCAGAAACAGATGGGAATTCTGAAGAAGAGATAATAGACCCTTTAACCCTAACAGAAAGGGAATTAGAAGTATTACAGTTAATTGTTGAAGGCTGTAGCAATGCTGTAATCGCAGAGAGGCTTTTCATTACGGTCGGGACTGTGAAAACACACGTACGTAACATTTTAAACAAACTATGTGCTGATGACCGTACCCAAGCAGCAGTACGTGCTTTACGTTCTGGACTAGTAGGATAACATCCTTTCGGGTGTGGAATCAAAGGAGACTATAGATATTTTTACTAGTCACAAAAATTATGCGTTAGAAATAAGTGGACTAACTTGTAATAACGTATTTATTATTGTTGTTAATGAAAAGGTGTAATAAAAATTACATCTGCTCGCCGTTTAAGTATCACCGAAAGTGAAGTCAAGTATGACTGAGACAGATGTAGAAAGACTCAAGCTCATGATAGTGGATGATGAGCCGGATAACTTAGAATTACTCTACCGCACTTTTAGGCGAGATTTTCAAGTATACAAAGCAAATCATCCCTTAAGTGCCCTTGACATCTTAGACAAAGAAGGCGAGATGGCTGTAATTATCTCTGACCAAAGAATGCCAGAGATGAATGGCACAGAATTTCTCAGTCTTACGGTTGAGCGCTTTCCGGATACAATTCGTATTTTGCTGACTGGTTTTACAGATGTTGAGGATTTGGTGGATGCGATTAACTCCGGTCAGGTCTTTAAGTACATCACCAAACCTTGGAAACCAGATCGGCTTAAGGCAATTGTGGAGCAAGCAGCTGATACTTATCGTGTAGTCAAAAAAAGTACTCATGAATTACGTCGCGCCCTGCGGCGAGAATCTTTATTTAATGCGGTGACAACTGCAATACGGGAGTCTTTAGATTACCCCAGCATGTTAGAAAAGATTGTCGCCACAATTGGTCAGACATTTCAGACTACTTATTGCTTGCTCAGGCCTGTAGAGGGAAATCAGTTAACACCAGATGAATTCTCTTACCGCGATCCGAAATTTCCTGCCTCTAAATGCTGCTTTGACCCCAGTGCTTTGCTTGAAAATGTTCTGGAAACGCACCATTGTCAGCTAAATCAATGTACGCACGAGGAAGAACCATGTCACCAACTAGTAGTGCCACTTACCTACCAACAACATTTACTCGCTGTTGTTATCCTTTACCAGTGGGAATGCGATCGCCCTTGGCAAGATGAAGATATCCAGCTAATTGCAGGAGTTGCCGAACAAGCAGCCTTAGCCCTTTCTCAGGCAAAACTCTACCAACGTCTTCAAGAAAAACAACAGCAAATCCGGGCTGAGTTGGAAGTTGCTCGTCAAATTCAAAACAACTTGCTACGCCAAAGCTTACCCGATATTAAAAATGCCAAAGTGCAAGCCTGTTGTTACCCCGCCCGTGAAGTAGGAGGGGATTTTTTTGAAGTGTTTGTCCATCCCAAAGGTGATTTGTGGTTAGCAGTGGGTGACGTTTCTGGTAAAGGCGTTCCCGCCGCATTGTTCATGGCTAGTGCGATCTCGGTATTACGCCGCGAACTATCTCAACAAACGCCAGCCATGCCAAATGTGGTGATGCAGAATCTCAATCACGCTTTGAGTGATGACTTAGTTAGTAATAATTGCTTTATCACCCTCTTTTTAGCCCGGTTCACTCCAAGCACAAGAGAATTAGTCTACGCTAACGCCGGACATATTTATCCTCTGCTTTGGTCACGCAAAGCCCCTACAGAAAAACCTAATTACCTGAAAGTACGTAGTGTTCCTTTAGGTATTTTGCCCAAATGGCAAGCTCAATCTGGTCACTTGGTTCTAGCTGCTGGAGATATTCTACTATTGGTCAGCGATGGTATCACTGAAGCAATGGTCTTTAAGAATACATATTCATCAGAAGAATTAATGAATGGTACAAAACAAAATAACCGTTCTATGCTGAATCAAGATGGCCTTTGGCAACTCTTACTAGAGGAAGCTGAACCACTTTCTTTAAACCATTTACTAGCCCGCATCCAGGCTGACAACCACGTTCAAGAAGATGACCAAACTATACTATCACTGGAGGTTTTGTAAGTGATGAAAAGTGAGCTTCATGTACCAAGTGACTTGAAGTTTTTAACCATCGTGGAAAACTGGTTGCTGGGATGCTTAGAACTCCAGCTGAAAAAAGAATCTATTGATTGGTCAAGGCAATCAAGTCGTTTACGGCTAGCTTTGGTAGAAGCCTATTCTAATGTTGTGCGTCATGCTCATAAAGACCAGCCCTATTTACCAGTTTTAATTCGTTTAGAACTAAAAGACCGTGATATTGCCCTTGAAGTTTGGGATTGTGGTGAAGGTTATGACATTTCCAATTACTTACCCCCCAGTCCCACAGACAAACAAGAAGGTGGCTATGGTTGGTTGATTATGAATCGTCTGATGGATAAGGTGGAATACAAATTACAGGTTAATGGTGGCAACTGCCTGAAGTTAGAAGTCACTCTGCCAGAATCAGCTTAATCAGTAGAAGATTATATCAGTACAAAAATATACAAATAGCTTATAGAGGTGATGTCTACCTATCAACCTCTAAATATTTGCATGTCTTCCAAGAGCTTGACTTAACAAAGAAGGCAAAAGGCAAAAGCGAATAGTTTTAGATATTAAGAGATTCTAGTATAAATTTTAACATATTATTTTTGTATTTATACTTTAAAGATTAATTTTTATATTAAAGAATGTTAATTAAAATAATAACTTTTGCTAAATATATTTGATTTATAACTGAATAATCATAAAAAATTAAAAGAGTAGCTAGCCTCCTGCTAATTTAGAAGCATGACTCCTAAATAAATTTAGAATTAGGGGTCTGCTTCCCTGAGTAGGACACTGGTATAAACGCTTGCTAGATGTCGGTAAGTATTGCACACCAAAGTCATTATTCCGCTTATGGTAGCCTCACTCTGTTTGTCCCCACGTTATCGCCTTGATGATGAATTACCTTGGCTGGAAGGAATAGATCCGAGTCGTCATTACTGGATTAGGGTGAATGGAGACAAAAATTTAACAGTAGCGCTTCCTGGATTAATCGTGTCTTCCAAGAGCGAATTAAAGCAGAGCATCCAACAATTTCGCTCGCTACAGCCTGGGGAACAAATGACCTTGGCAAGAATTGCTAGTGCTTGTACAATTCACTGTATCGGTTCTAATTGCTATGCCATAGAAACGGATCTTAATGGCGCTCCCGTTTGGCATTTATTCGACCAAGAAACTTTAGATAGTTTATTAATGACCGCGCACCCAGATTGGCAATGTGCGCCTAGTGACGTTGATTTAGGAAGAAAATTACTGCTGCGTTCTTTTGAGCAAGCAACGGCTTTAAAAAAGTGAGGAGTTAAGAATTAAAGTGAGGAGTTAGGAGTGAGGAGTTAAGAATTAGTAATAAAAAAACTCCTAACTCCTAACTCCTAACTCCTAACTCCTAACTCATAACTCCTAACTCCTAACTCCTAACTCCTAACTCTTTTGTTCATCGTCGCAAATTCAGTAACTCTTGGGGAGAAGCTAGGAGTTTAATTCTAGTGTAAATAATTTGCCGTTGTTGGTTGAGGATAAACAGCCACAACACGTTAACACCGCACCAAGAAGTTTGGGCTTTACCTGTCACCTGAAATTCAATTTGGTCATTTTCTGAACTTTCAGCAATTCCTTGGCGAGGAAAGGCTTTAATATCTTGGGCTTCTTGTTTTAAATAAGTAGCGATCGCATCTGGCCCAACAATATCAGATTCAAATGGCGGATGCATCACACCATCTTCAGCAAACAAACTAGCAGTAGCGTCAAATTCTCCTGCGTTTAAGGTTTCAAAGTAACGTAGGATGGTCGGTTCTGTAATTCCCTCAATTGTAAATTCTTCTCGTGTAGTTACAGTTTGTGATGGCTGTGATGAAAGCATAACAATAACTCCAGATAATATTTCCATTAATTTATCAAGAACAGCAGATTATATCTTGCTGCTAGAGGTGTATTTTTTTTGTTAATGGTTAATGGTTAATGGTTAATGGTTAATGGTTAATGGTTAATGGT
>JBHYDF010000048.1:0-47064 GCA_051861145.1 Nostocaceae cyanobacterium | reverse complement strand
TGGTTCATGGTTCATGGTTCATGGTTCATGGTTCATGGTTCATGGTTCATGGTTATTAACTATTAACTATTAACTATTAACCATTAACCATTAACCATTAACTATTAACCAATACCAATCTCCTAAAATTTAATTCCTAAATTAAAATGAATAACTTATTTCGTAATTCCCGGAGAAAGCTTTCTCAAGGGTTGTTATTCTGGCGTGAAGTGGGAGAAGGTATCCCTATAGTTTTCTTGCATGGTGCTTGGAATGATAGTAGCCAATGGGTAACAGTAATGGAGTTGCTTTTGCGAGATTTCCATTGCTTTGCACCAGATTTATTTGGGTTTGGTGAATCAGATTATCCTGATATTCACTACTCGATTGATTTGCAAGTCGAGTGTCTAGCTGAGTTCCTACAAGCTTTGAAGTTAGAGAAGGTTTATTTAGTAGGACATTCCCTTGGAGGTTGGATTGCTGCTAGTTATGCTTTAAAGTACCCAGAACAAATATACGGTTTGGTATTACTAGCACCAGAAGGGGTAGAAATTGAGGAGGTAGATAGACGCTGGAAGAAGATGCAGGCTTTGGTTAAGCGTCCACCATGGATATTTAATTTACTACGATTCATTCGTCCATTAACTAAAGTTTTAGGATTAGATATCAAAGTTGAACAAGATTTGCAACAACGACAACTGATGCTGCAAAATCCTACAGGAAGTCAGTTATTATTCCTACGTCAACTACCAGAAATTAAAGCCGAGTTAGTGCAAGACAAATTGGAATTACTGACAGTTCCAGTTTTAATTTTGCAAGGTGGCAAAGATTCGCAAGATGCCTTAGCGATGAGTAATACTTACGCTAAACTGATATCAACAGCAGAGTTGAAAATTATTGCCCACGGTGAACATGATTTATCAGAAAAATGTGCATCTGTGGTGGCTACTGATATTCGTGATTTTATTCTGGGTTAGGAGTTAATGGTTAATGGTTAATGGTTAATGGTTAATGGTTAATAGCCATGAACTATTAACCATTAACTATGAACAATCAACAATTAACAATTAACAACTCTTAACCACTTCCCGCATTCCCCAAAATATTAAATTGGGTTCTACTAGCAAACGCGCTGCAATTTCTGGAAACTGCGATCGCAAATACTCAACTATCAAAATGCGATCGCCTCCCGTAATAGCAATCTTTCCTTCAGGAAAATTTTCCCACCACGCTTCTACAAAGTCTTTAATCCCGGCTAATAAGGTGTAAATAACCCCGCTTTGTATCGCCTCTTGAGTATTTAATGCAAACCGTGGGGGTAAAGACGTGATTAATCGCGTCTCTACAAGTGGTAATTGTCCGGTTTTTGTCGCAAGAGTCGCTAGCTGTAAACCCAGTCCCGGAAGAATTGCACCTCCAACCAATTTGTAGTTAGCATCCGCGCCAGTAAAAGTAAGTGCTGTACCCGCATCAATCACTAACATGGGAAAACCCCAAGTTTTACCCGCACCCCATAAAGCCAAAGCGCGATCAATTCCCAGTGTGGGATATACACCCTGAAGAGGTATTTGCTCTAAGGTCATAATACGCACATTCGGGTAAGTCTTCCATAATTCCGTTTGGCTGGGAACTACTGAGGCTAAGAAGAGGGGGAGTGGGGAATTGGGCATTGGGCATTGGGAATTGGGAATTGGGCATTGGGAATTGGGCATTGGGAATTGGGAAGTGGGAATTGGGCATTGGGAATTAGAAATTAGAAATTCAAAATTGGTTTTCTTACCGATGCCCATTGCCCATTGCCCCATGCCCCACTCCCTACTCCCTTCACCTGACAAATAATCTGTATCCCAGGCTGACTCAAGGGTTTCTCCAACAAACAACGCCCAATGCAACCGGGAATTACCTATCACTAACCCCAGCCAAGTCTCTGCATCTCCCCATCTGTCAATATTTCTGAGTGATTTTGCATTCACTGTATTTATATTTTTTTAACTTAATGATAATTTTTTTAATAATTTTTTACATAAACTCCGTGCCAAAATGTAAACTAGAGGAAAAAATACTCATGTGCAATGGAGGGGAGTTATGGTAGCACTCACCGAAAAGACTAAAAAGAGACTGACTATGCAGGTTGTCGATATTGCGCCGGAAACGACAACTATTCGTTCTCTGGACTGGGATCGCGATCGCTTCGATATCGAGTTTGGTCTGCAAAACGGTACTACCTACAACTCATTTATCATACGCGGTGAGCAGACAGCGTTAGTCGATACCTCCCATGAAAAGTTTCGCCAGTTATTTTTAGACACTCTTAAGGGTCAAATCAACCCAACTGATATTAATTATCTAATTATCAGTCATACCGAGCCAGACCACAGCGGTTTAGTTAAAGATGTCTTACAACTCGCACCAGATATCACCGTTGTTGGTTCTAAGGTGGCGATCCAGTTTCTTGAGGATTTGGTACATCAGCCATTCAAACGGCGAATTGTCAAAAATGGCGATCGCCTAGATTTAGGCAACGGACACGAACTCGAATTCGTGATTGCACCAAATTTACACTGGCCCGATACCATCTTTACCTACGACCACAAAACCCAAATTCTCTTCACCTGTGACGCTTTTGGTTTGCATTATTGCTCGGATGACACTTTTGATGAAGATTTAGAAGCGATATCACCAGATTATCAATTTTACTATGAATGCCTGATGGCTCCTAATGCCCGCTCGGTTTTGTCTGCCCTCAAGCGGATGGGTGAATTGGAAAAAATCGGCATGATTGGCACAGGTCATGGCCCCTTATTATACCACAACGTTGAGGAACTGACTGGACGTTATCGCAATTGGAGCCAAAACCAAACTAAGGCAGAAACTACCGTTGGGATATTTTATGCTTCTGAACATGGTTGGGGCGATCGCTTAGCCCAAGCCGTTGCCAACGGTATCACAAAAACAGGTGTGGCTGTAGAATTGGTGGATCTTCAGTCAGCGGACTTGCAAGAACTTCAAGAACTTGTGGGGCGGTGTGCGGGAATTGTCGTCGGAACTCCGCCAGCATCTAGCACTGCGGCACATACAGCCCTCAGCACAGTTTTAGCTGCTGCGAAAGAAAAACAAGCTGTAGGGATATTTGAATCCGGCGGTAGTGATGACGAACCGATTTATCCCCTGATGAATAAATTCCGGGATTTGGGTTTAACGCCTGCTTTCCCTCCTATTCAGGTGAGAGAAACACCCACAGAAAATATTTACAAACTCTGTGAAGAAGCGGGAACAGACTTAGGACAGTGGGTGACACGGGATAAAAGCATCAAAGCAATGAAATCTCTTGGTGCTGACCTCGATAAAGCTTTAGGTAGAATTAGCGGTGGGTTGTATATAATTACCGCCAAAAAAGGCGACGTGCAAAGCGCCATGCTTGCTTCTTGGGTGAGTCAAGCTAGCTTCAAACCTTTGGGAGTATCAATTGCAGTAGCAAAAGACCGGGCGATTGAATCACTCATGCAAGTAGGCGATCGCTTTGTATTAAACGTCCTCGAAGAAGGCAATTACCAAGGCTTAATGAAGCACTTTTTGAAACGCTTTGCCCCTGGTGCCGATCGCTTTGAAGGAATTAGAACTCAGTCAGCCCAAAATGGTGTACCTATCCTCACCGACGCCTTGGCGTATATGGAGTGTGAAGTTGTTAGTCGGATGGACTGCGGCGACCATTGGATAGTATACAGCAACGTCTATGCAGGACGAGTTTCTAAACCAGATGCGCTAACAGCAGTCCACCATCGTAAGGTTGGAAACCACTACTAAAAAGTTAGGAGTTAGGAGTTAGGAGTTAGGAATAAAGTAAGGAATTAGGAGTTAAGGGTTAGCAATTGATAATGAATCAGCACAAATAACTCCCCACTCCTCACTCCTCACTCCTAACTCCCCACTCCTAACTCCTCACTCCTCACTCCTAACTCCTAACTCTCCCAAGCGCCATGACACAATCTAAACCCCGTGACGTTCAAATTCTCCCCATCGCTACAGATACAACAGTATTGCGATCGCGCAGTTGGACTCGTCTGCGATTTGAAATCGAATACGCCCTCGCTAAGGGTACAACTGCGAATTCTTATTTGATTCAAGGCGATAAAATAGCCCTCATCGATCCTCCGGGCGAAACTTTTACGCAAATTTATTTAGATGCGTTAAAGAAACGGATTGATTTAAAACAGATTGATTATGTAATTATTGGGCATGTCAATCCCAACCGGGCTGCAACTTTAAAAGTTTTACTCGAACTTGCGCCGCAGATAACTTTTGTTTGTTCTAATCCTGGGGCGATAAATTTGCGAGGTGCATTAGAAAACCCTGATTTACCAATTCTCGTGAAACGCGGGGAAGAAACTCTCGATTTAGGCAAAGGTCATCATTTGCAATTCATTCCCACGCCTAACCCCCGCTATCCAGACCAACTTTGCACCTACGACCCGCAAACCGAAATTTTATACACAGATAAGTTATTTGGGGCGCATATTTGTGGCGATCAGGTTTTTGATGAAGGCTGGCAAATCTTCTTAGAAGACCGCCGCTATTATTTTGAATGTTTGATGGCTCCTCACGCCCGTCAAGTCGAGACTACGTTGGAAAAACTTGCGGATTTGCAAGTGAGAATGTACGCACCCAATCACGGGCCTTTAGTACGCTACGGGTTAATTGAACTGACTAAAGCTTATCGAGAATGGAGTCAACAGCAAACTTCCCAAGATACAAGCGTAGCATTAATTTATGCTTCCGCTTACGGGAATACCGCAACTTTAGCACAGGCGATCGCTCACGGTATTACTAAAGCGGGTGTAAGTGTAGAATCTATTAACTGCGAAGTCGCTGAACCTGCGGAAATTCAAGCCGCCGTAGAGAAAGCAGCAGGCTTTATTATTGGTTCTCCTACCCTCGGTGGTCACGCACCCACACCAGTACAAACAGCTTTAGGTATTGTTCTTTCCACTGCGACTAAAACTAAACTCGCTGCTGTATTTGGTTCCTACGGTTGGAGTGGGGAAGCAATTGATTTAATTGAAGGCAAACTGAAAGATGCTGGTTATCGGTTTGGTTTTGACCCCATCCGGGTGAAGTTTAAACCAAATGATGTCACTTTGCAAATGTGTGAAGAAGCCGGAACCGACTTCGCCCAAGCACTGAAGAAAGCGAAAAAAGTGCGATCGCCCAGTCAACCTGCAACTACTGTAGAACAAGCCGTGGGGCGGATTATTGGTTCTTTGTGCGTTGTCACAGCCAAGCAAGGCGATATATCTAGCGCCATGTTAGCCTCTTGGGTATCACAGGCCAGTTTTAATCCTCCCGGTTTAACTATAGCTGTTGCTAAAGACCGGGCGTTGGAACCACTGATGCACTTTGGTAATCAATTTGTCTTGAATATACTTAAAGAGGGCAATCACTTGGGGTTAATGAAGCAGTTTCTCAAACCTTTTGCCCCAGGACAAGACCGATTTGCTGATGTCGCTTCTGAAACAGCGGATAATGGTAGTCTTATTCTCATGGATGGTTTAGCATACTTGGAATGCACTGTACAAAACCGGATGGAATCAGGCGACCACTGGCTGGTTTATGCAACGGTGGATAATGGTAAGGTGCTGAATCTGGATGGTGTTACTGCTGTGCATCATCGTAAGTCGGGGAATCATTATTAATCAATTTCAAGAACCCCACCCCCAGCCCCTCCCCGCAAGCGAGGAGGGGTTTTTAATGCGGGTTTGTTATTAGTAGTTGTATTCAATACTGTTTTTGTTGGGTGGTAACGTCAGCTTATGTTGTCGTAACGTCAGCTTATGCTGTCATAACGTCAGCTTATGTTGTCGTAACGTCAGCTTATGTTGTCGTAACGTCAGCTTATGTTGTCATAACGTCAGCTTATGTTGTCGTAACGTCAGCTTATTGCGGAGTTGTTTTGGTTCACACTGAAACAGTAAGGTGTGAACTCCTCCTCGGTTTAGTAGGCGTCAGATAAAACCGGGGAGGGATTCTAAGGGTTTTGTGGATGATTTATAGGAATTATTTTGCCTTCCTTAATGCGCAAAGAAGGTTTTCTATTTAGCTCACTCATATTCTGTTTATAGTTTCTTACCTGCTTGGAAAAAGCTTTTTTGAAGATTTCAAACTCTAAGCTTCCCTTGTAAATCAGCATACCTGGTGTATCATGACCCCATACAGCCAACTTGTCATTGGGGTAATTATGACTGCGTTCAGATTTGGGCACATATTCATAAACATACCAGCCAATAGCTAGAACTCGATTATCTATTATCACGCCCCTAATCGAGGCAGGGGGATCATATTGATAAATTTCTAGCATTCCAGAACTACCCCGTACATCTGTAGGCAATTCTGTAATTGTACGGTTAATTCTTTCTTGCTGAATTTGATTTATAACTTCACCATCTGAATTTTTCAAATATACAGTTACCTTTGCCCCTTTGCTCAAAAGAGTAGATATTAATCCAGATGCTTTGCGACCACTATATTGAATTAGTATTGCTTCTTTTACTCTCTCAATTCCCTTAATCTGTTGAATTAGGTCTCCATACATTTCATCTTGATTGGTGTATATCTTATTACATTTAGTGACAGAAGTGTTTTCAGATACATCCTTGAGTATATAAGCTAAGACTGCAAATGTAATTGCATTTGCAGTTGTAGGAGGTAAGGGCAGTTTAAAAGCTTGAGCAAGCTGTACACCCACAGCAGTTATTAATCCAATAGTATGTATAGTGCGTTGGTGCTGCTTAAGGAAATGGTTAATTACTTCAAAAAGTCTCATGCTAACTTATCACGGATGTGAGATGATAAATGCTTAAGCCCTGAATTAAAATTCGGGCTAAAAGCAAAAGTCAGCTAAAAGCTGACTAAATTTAGATTCAAGGTATTTTAATGGATTTCAGCTTTAAGCCGGAAATTTATTTAACTTAAGCCCTGAATTAAAATTCGGGCTAAAAGCAAAAGTCAGCTAAAAGCTGACTAAATTTAGATTAAACCCATTAAAAATGGGTTTAAGCTTTAAGCCGGAAATTTATTTCACGGCATCGAAAATTTATTTCACGGCATCGAAAATTTATTTCACGGCATCCGGAAATTTATTTCACGGCAAAACTTCAATCCGTTTTTCCAAATACTGACCTATCATTAATTGTTCGCCAGCACGAGAGATAATTGTTTGCCGTGTCCGATATTTACTACCAACCAACTTTAATTCTTCCTCAAACACAGAACCGTTGTACTCAGTTCGCAAACACAAAGTTTTCGGATTGGGAAAATGATACTCGGCGGTAACTGGTTTAGATGTGGCGAAACCGCGATCGCGATACAATATATTCCCTAAAGCCCCAAACAAAGTTTTCCCGTTCGATTCCTTCCTTCCCGAAACCGAATTAGTACTTTCCCAACTAACTTCCGCTCCACACCTTAAACTCACTGTATCAGGCAAACCGTGCATCTGAGCCAGCTTTTGTAATTCCTCACATCCCTGCTCTAAAAACCGGATGGTAATCATACTCACCATTTCCTTCGTTTCACCCTCCGGTAGAGTGTAATAGCGCCTTTCTGAGAGCCACTTACCCACTGATTCAGAGAAAAATTCTGCAAGCAGGGATTCTTCAATTGTTTGTACAATCTGTAGCGGTGATGTCACTGGCTTTCCTCGCGCAAAGTTAATTTACTATTGGTTCTAAGAGGACATACATAAAGCGTGCCCCATATTCCAGATTTTTTACTTTTTTTAATATAAACCAAATACTACCAAAAATTGCTGCTAGATTTGCTACAATGCTACAAATAAACAATTTAATTAAATACTCCTTGAGATAGAAGTAAAGTAAAACATCGCACAAATTAAGTAACGAATAAAATTCAGAAAAACTCTGCGTCCCTCTGCGTAAACCTCTGCGTACCTCTGCGTTTAAAAAAAGCTACGATTTTACCCAAAGCACTACAAAGGTAAAAACATGACTAAAGTCATGGGTATATACATGACTTTCGCCTCATATACCTGCTGAGCAGCAATTTCTAGAATATAAATACTGATACAGGTGATTCAAATTCCTATATCTAGAAGCAGATTGAAGGCAAGCTAAAAACATTTATACTCAGTTTATAATTGTTTATAATCACATCGGACTACGTAAAATATTCTGCCTATAACCAATTCAGACAGCATTAATCATGTTGTGAATTCAATTTTTCCAAATCAATACTGCATTTTATACAAATGTGATGTTAATAATACTTAAAAGAATTGAATTTTTGCGGATGTTTTCTCTTATATATCTATGCCGCAAATATTCGTTTATCGCGAAAAACAGCCTTGCTAGGAGCTAAATAAATGATTTGGGATGGAAAGAAGCCGCGTAAATTGCTCAAAAATCACCCCTTTATGTCGGGTTCATCTATCTTTTATTTGGTTTGCTTGCTAGGTTTTGGAATACTGATACCTGGTTGTGGCTCTCTTCCTAAACAATCAGCAGAAGCTCAACAAGAACGTCAAGGTGCAGGTGGACAAACAGAACAAGCAACGCCTGTGGATGTAGCGATCGCTCGCAAAGGCGTTTTGCAAGAGCAATTAGAATATACAGGTACGACAACTCCATTTAGTACAGTGTCATTGCGATCGCAAGTAGAAGGGCGGCTTGTGGCTTTGAATGTGGATATAGGCGATACACTCACCAAAGGACAAATTGTCGGACAGATAGACGATGCAATACTAAGAACAACGTTAAATCAAGCCGAAGCAGAACTAGCAGCACTCGAATCCGAAGTAGCAAGGGCGACAACTCAGGTAAGTAATGCCCGCGTTGAACAGGAACGGGCGCGACTGGAGTTAACGCAGGCGATCGCAGACGCAAATAGGCAAGAGAAATTATATAAAGAAGGAGCGATCGCTCAACAAGCAACCGAACAAGCACGCACCACAGCCAAAACAGCCGAACAAGCATTTCGCGCCGCCCAAGAACAAGTGCGCACGGAACAAAAAGCCGTCGCCGCCGCCAAAGGTAGATTAATCGCCCAACAAGCCGTAGTTGCCCAAGCCAAAGAGCGTAAATCTTATACTAGACTCACATCTCCAATTGCTGGCGCAGTCTTAGAAAAAGTAACAGAACCGGGAAATTTGCTGCAACCAGGCAATGAAATTTTGAAAATTGGCGATTTTAGCCGTGTCAAAGTGAGAGTTGAAGTTTCCGAAAAAGAACTGGGACAAGTTCAACAAGGACAGTCTGTACAAGTGCGCTTAGATGCTTTCCCTGACCAAAATTATATTGGCACGGTGAAGCGCATTTCTCTAGCAGCCGATGCAACAGCTCGTTTAATACCAGTTGAAATAGAAATTCCTAATAGTGACAGTAAGATTGGCAGTGGACTTTTGGCAAGAGTGAATTTTGCCAGTGGAAAACAAGAAAGAGTAGTAGTGCCATTAACAGCTATTCAAGAAGAAGCCGGAGGGAAAGAAACTCCAACCCAAAATTCAAAATCAAACATCCAAAATCGCCAGGGGAGAGTATTTGTGATCAACAAAGGCGAAGGCAAAACAACGGTAACAGCAAAATCTGTGAGGTTGGGGAAACGCGCTGATGGCAAAGTGGAAATCATATCTGGCTTACAACCAGGTGAAGCGTATGTGGTGCGGAGTGGTAAACCCCTCAAAGATGGCAATACAGTAAGTCTTTCGATTCTGTCTGAAAAATTAAACTCAACTCGCGAATAGTTAATAGTTAATGGTTAATGGTTAATAGTTAATAGTTAATAGCCATGAACCATGAACCATGAACCATTAACCATGAACCATTAACCATTAACCATGAACCATGAACCATTAACAATTATTTATCTTGAATTAGAAAGATGCAGCCAACAACAACGGGCAGAGGATTTAGTATCAGCGCCCTTGCTATCCGTCAACATATCGGTACTCTGATGCTTACCCTGGCAGTAATTGTGATGGGTATGTTTTTCATCACTAAACTACCGGTGGATTTACTGCCATCAATTACCTATCCTCGGATTGGTGTGCGGGTAGCAGCCCCTGGAATTTCGCCAGAGGTAGGGGTTGATGAAATCACTAAGCCACTGGAAGAAGCTTTTGCTGCAACAGAAGGTGTAGTACAGGTTTTTTCTCAAACCCGTGAAGGGCAAGTAAGTTTGGATCTATTCTTTCAGCCAGGAGGTAATATAGACCAAGCCCTTAACGATGCCACGGCTGCTTTTAATAGAGCTAGAGGTACTTTACCAGACACAATAGAAGATCCACGCATATTCAAATTTGACCCTTCCCAATCACCCATTTACGAATTTGCCTTAACTTCACCTTCATTACAAGGTGTGGATCTGCGGGTATTTGCCGAAGAAGAATTAGCCCCTGAACTCGGTGTAGTAGCAGGAGTTGCAGGGGTAGATGTTTCTGGAGGAGTACAAGAAGAAGTCAGGGTAAATATTGATTTGGATCGCTTGCAAGCTTTGGGTGTAGGTTTGACTCCCGTACTAGACGCACTGACAAATCGTAACGAAGATATTTCTGGCGGTAGAATTTTTGGCGAAAATTCCGAACCTCTCACCCGCACCGTTGGACGCTTTCAAAACGCCGACGAAATCAAAAACCTTTCTTTTGAAGTTTCTTCCCCTTCCTCCACTTCTTCCACTTCCTCGACTTCCTCGACTTCCTCGACTTCCTCCACTCCTCCCCTCCCTCCCCGCCGCGTCTATCTGCGTGACTTTGCCGAAGTCCTTGACGGTACAGAAAATCAAAGAGTTTTCGTCTTACTTAACGAAGAAGAAGCGGTAAAAGTTAGCATTCAAAAGCAACCGGATGCGAACACGATTAATGTTGTAGATGGTGTGAAAAAGCGACTGGAAGAACTAAGAAAATCTGGTGTGATTCCAGAAGAAGCAGTTATTACACCTACCTTAGATGAGTCGCGATTTATCCGCAATTCTATTTCTAACGTAGCTAGTTCCGGATTAGTTGGTGCTGCACTTGCCGCGATCGCAGTCCTTTTATTTCTCGGTTCACTACGGCAAACTTTCATCATTGTAACTGCGATTCCCCTAGCAACTCTCGCCGCCATTATTTTAATGGGATTATTTGGTTTATCCCTCAACGTTTTTAGTTTGGGTGGTTTGGCGCTAGGTGTGGGTATTGTTGTCGATAACTCCATCGTCATGTTGGAGAATATAGCCGAAGGTGCGGGTATGACTCCCGGCAAAGATACCAAAACCCGCTTAAATCAACGGCAATTAATTCAACAAGCATCAACAAGTGGCCAGGAAGTAGAATCAGCTTTATTAGCTTCCACCAGTACCAATTTAGTATCCGTTTTGCCGTTTTTGCTTATTGGTGGCTTTATCTCGCTACTATTTAATGAATTAATTCTTACCATCAGCTTTGCCGTCGCTGCTTCTATCTTAATTGCCGTCACCGTAGTACCAATGCTCACTTCCCGGATGTTGGCATGGCGTTTTAGCAGTGGCTTGAATGATTTTTACTTCCTGCGAGAATTTAATCACCGCTTTGAAGCTGCGACAAGAGGATACGGGAATTTTTTGCGTCGGGTTTTGCATTATCGGTTATTAACGATCGCGATCGCCATACTTGTACTAGGTGGTGGTAGTTTATGGATGGCACCACAAATCCCCCAAGAAATTCTCCCCCGCATCAATACCGGACAAGCCACCTTATTTGCTCAATTTCCTCCCGGCACACCTTTAGAAAATAACCGAAAAGTTATGGCTGCGGTTGATGAGATTATCCGCCGCCAGCCAGAAACAGAGTACGTATTTTCCACAATAGGTGGTTTTTTATTTGGTAGCAATACTACAGAAAATCCATTGCGGAGTTCCAGCACCATAACCCTGAAGCCTGGTTCTGACATAGAAACCTATGTCGAACGAGTCACCCAGGAGTTTAACAAACTCAATTTAGCCGGAATTCGCTTGCGCCTTTCCCCTGGCCAAGTGCGGGGTTTAATTCTCAGTAACTCTCCCGTCCGTGGTGCGGAAGTAGACATAGTTCTCCAAGGAAATGACGCAGATAATCTCCAACAAGCAGGGCGTCAGTTACTGGGTGCTTTGGAAGAACAAGTTACCTTAGCCAGATTCCGCCCCGATGCAGATCCGCGTCAACCAGAAATTCAAATTCGCCCAGACTGGGAACGGGTTGAGGCTTTGGGATTGACTACTCAAGATATTGGTAACACGATTCAAACAGCAATTGAAGGAAGCGTACCCACCCAGTTACAAAGGGGAAATCGTCTTGTAGACGTACGGGTGCAATTGAATGAAGAATCCGTGCGATCGCCTTCCCAATTGGAGAGATTACCTTTATTTGTAGAAAATAATCGTCAAGTACGCCTTAGTGATGTCGCTAACATTGTCGATGCTCAAGCCCCTGGAGAAGTTCAACGCATTAACCAACGCCAAGTTTTCATTATCGCTGGTAATTTGACTGAAGGCGCAAGCCTCAGCGAAGCCCAAGCCCAGGTAAATAGTGTACTGGCTAATTTGAAATTACCCCAAGGTGTTAGCGTCCTCCCCAGTTCCACAGCAGAATCTAACCAACAATTGCAAAACTCTTTAGGCTTGTTAGGAGGATTAGCCAGCTTTCTCGTCTTTGTGGTTATGGCGGTGCAATACAATTCGCTTGTTGACCCACTAGTAATTATGTTTACAATTCCTTTGGCATTAGCTGGGGGTATTTTCGGGCTTTATATTACCAAAACCGCCATTGGTGCGACAGTGATAGTAGGTGCGGTTTTACTAGTAGGTATTGTAGTTAACAACGCTATTATCATGGTGGAGTTGGCGAATCAAATACGCGATCGCGAAGGCGTTAACCGTTACACAGCGATTTTACAAGCTGCTCCCCAACGTTTACGTCCGGTATTAATGACTACAATTACCACAGTTTTAGGTATGTTTCCTTTGGCGTTAGGAATTGGGGAAGGTTCAGAATTTCTACAACCATTGGGTATTGTGGTATTTTCGGGGTTATCGTTAGCAACGCTGTTAACTTTGTTTATAATTCCCTGTTTTTACACTTTGCTACATGATATTTTGCGTTGGGAATGGACGAAACCTGTGTTAATGCGGTTGGGTGTGTGGAGGAAATTTTAA
The DNA here is from genome assembly GCA_051861145.1 of Nostocaceae cyanobacterium. Classification (GTDB taxonomy): domain Bacteria; phylum Cyanobacteriota; class Cyanobacteriia; order Cyanobacteriales; family Nostocaceae; genus JBHYDF01. The sequence goes on along the minus strand of JBHYDF010000048.1, from coordinate 33,933 downwards.
ACGCAGAGGAACGCAAAGGAAGCGCAGAGGAACGCGGAGTTTTTCTGAATTTAATTCGTTGTTGTACGAAGAAAGTATTTGGGAGACTAATATCAAAAATCAGCCTTAAGTCAGTAGCATCTGACAGCAAGTATTTCTATAGTAAGAGGAATAATAATCCCCTGTGCTGTTAAACGTGAAAGAGCATTCATTCACTATTATTTGAACTGCATGATGTGTGGTACAGGGGTGAACCAAAACAGTAATGCTAATTACATTCTTGTTTGTGATGATGTCATAGAAAACTGTTTTCTTCTTCAAGCAATTCTTGAATTAGAAGGCTATCGGGTTGAAATTGCAAACGGTGGAGTAGCAGCACTGATGAAAATAGAAGCTAATAAACCTGATTTGTTACTACTTGATTTGATGATGCCAGATATGGACGGATACGAAGTTGCTCGCCGTATCCAGCAAAATCCTGTTTTAGAATCTCTGCCAATTTTACTGGTTACAGCTTATGAAGAAGCACTGATAAATGATGAGTGTGAGGTTAGGTTAGATGGAGTTATACTTAAGCCCGTTGACCCTGATGAATTATTAGCAAAAGTTCAAGCTGTTTTAGAAAACAAAGTTTAGCAAAAATTTGATTGTGTATCATTCCTTTGGTAATTAATTCACCAAAGGCTTGATATTTTTAATATTTAAAAATAAAAATATGATTATTTTATTAAACTTCTTACAAATATCAAGTCTTAAAATATTGCGAACACAAATGGACACAGATGGACACAGATAAAATTTGTGCTTATCTGTGTCTATCTGTGTCCATCTGTGGTTAATTTTAAAAAAGACTTTTGCAACAACTCTATTTATTATTGAAAAAACGAGTAGCGAAATTTTGCGATCGCGTTGGCGACAAAGCACGCGCTTTCACAATTGCTGTTGCCAATAAAGTGTAAGATAATCCGCCAATTACCACTAATAAGAATAAAACCAAAATACCCAAACTATTGGTTAACTCAGCACTACTGTTCCACAAACCGTGGAGTCCCGCCGCACTCAAATACCCCACAGCCAGAGTTCGCCTTGCAAAACGCGGCTTAAGTATGCTCAAACCAATACAATATCCAAACCAGCCACTCCAAGCCATGTGTCCTGCTATTTCGCCTAAAATGCGCGGAATTAGCAACTGTAACCCCGCCTGCAAACCTGCATCCGCCCCCATTTCTTGTGCTACCTCTGCGATCGTACCAGGTACATACTGACCTAAAGTTTCAAACAAACTGAAGCCAACCGCAGAAGCTGCACCTAGTAATATTCCATCGAGGGGTTCACAAACGCCGATGCGTTCTCGTCTAGGAGATTTCATTAACCTTCCTAAAAGATAAAAACCAATTATTGGCAAGGCTTTTAGCAATTCTTCCAACAAACCAGCCCCAAAAAAGAAGCGGATAAACAACTCTGGAAAGCTAATACTACTGTTCTTGTCTGGTATGCTTCCTGGTAAGATATCGCGAAATACCAAAATAAATAAATCAAATATAGGAGTAATTAAAATTACCATCGTGGCAGCAACACAAGCAATCAGCACCCACCAAGGCTTACGCTTGCCACATAATTGATATATAAAATATAAGACAGCACCAGCTAAATAAGTACCTAGTAAGATTTGATATGCAAAACCTTGAGCAAAAAACAGTAGTACTACGAATACTACTGTGATAACTCCTGGTATCATGTAGGCTTTGCGAGTAAAATCTTTTGGTGGGGAAAGAATCGGAAACAGTTGCGACCAAGTTGCCTCGTGATCTGTATTTTGCGAATGAGCCGAATTATTTACCCCTACTACAATTGGCGTAGGCGCTAGCGATTTTGGTATTTCGACTGGTTGCTGGTTGTATTCATACTCAAAAATAAATTCTGGACCGTTATTGCCAAGAGTAATGCGATCGCCACTCTGTAATTCCTGACAACCCTCTAAAAGTTGTCCATTTAAGTAAGTGCCATTAGCACTATTCATATCACAAAGTATAAAGCTTGTTCTACCATCGGGTGTTGGGGATGGGCGAACAGTTGCATGACGTCGCGAAACCATTCCATAAGTATCGGAATTAAGGGCAATTTGACAACTACTGGGGTCACGTCCCATTATGACCTCACCAGTAGTTAGCAGTGAATAAGAATATTCTTCATCACTAGAAATTAACTGTAGAAATGCATTACTCATTAAGGCTTTATCCCCTGGCCACCTAATCGTCATCAATAATACATATAAGATAGTAATTCTTTACAAAAAACCGGAAGGAAATATAGTAAAGTTTTAAACATTAAGATTATAGTTTAACTTTAGTCAAACAATTTAGATTTTCATTTTATATAGCTAAAAATGATTATTAATTAAGAAAAAAGAGCGATAATTACTCATAATTAAATCATACAATTCATTTTCAGTAGATATTTATCCAAAAACATTAAGTATCGTCAGCTGCTATCTTTTAACTCCACTTACCGAGTAAATTTAGTTATAGTTATTTTCCGTAATCCCAGGTTTTTCAACTGTTGTAATTATTAAATGGCTGGATACTTATCAAATCAAGTCATAGAGGGGCTTTATATTAAATGTTGCAAACGATTTTAAACAATCGTTACAAGATTGTAAAAGTGTTAGCAGAAGGTGGTTTTGGCAAAACCTTTCTGACAGAAGATACACATTTACCTTCGGGTCGTCGGTGTGTGATCAAGCAGCTCAAACCTGTCACGAATAATCCACAGATATACAAAATGGTTCAAGACAGGTTTCGCCGAGAGGCAGCGATTTTAGAAGATTTGGGAAACAGTAACAATCGCATTCCCAATTTATATGCTTATTTTTCCGAACAAGGTAATTTTTATTTAGTTCAAGAATATATTGAAGGTAAAACTCTTACAGAGAAAGTACACACCGAAGGGGTGATGAGTGAGAGTTCTGTACGGGAGATACTCAAGAGTTTATTGTATGTTCTCAACTTCGTACACAGCAGACATATTGTTCATAGAGATATAAAACCAGATAATATTATTTTGCGGGATTCCGACGGCGTGCCAGTGCTAATCGATTTCGGTGCGGTGCGAGAATCGATGGGTACAGTCGTGAATTCTCAAGGAAATCCCACAAGTTCGATAGTCATAGGTACACCAGGGTTTATGCCACCAGAACAGGCAGCTGGCAGACCCCTGTATAATAGTGACCTTTACAGCTTAGCACTGACGATGATTTTTCTCCTTACAGGGAGAATGCCCCAGGAATTGCCAACAGATCCCCGAACAGCAGGTGTGATTTGGCATCAACACGCGATGAATATCAGTCCGACTTTGCGGACAATACTAGATAGAGCAATTTCTTACAATCCAGGCGATCGCTACGCCACAGCCAGAGAAATGATTGACGCTTTGCAGTCCCCTGCTGCTAATTATGTTCCCCCCACAGCACCTGTTCCTCAATACAACACACCAGCATCACCTAACCAAGGTGAGTACCATTCCCCACCACCTACAATCGTAAATTTTGGTGGTCATCCTCCCCAAAACATCCAGCCAGGTGGTCATCCTTCTGGACAAAATTCGTCAGGAAATAGCAACTCTCCTCAGTACATTCCACCTGCTACAACTGCAAATTATGGATCAGATTGGGTAGGTGGAGGCGGCACATTTAATACCTCTATTCCCATACCTCCTGAAATTCAAGGTTGGAACTGGGGAGCATTTTTGATGTCGGGTTTTTGGTGCTTAACTAACCAAGTTTGGATTGGTTTATTATCCTGGATACCCTATGTCAATTTAGTGATGGTTTTCATCCTAGGTGCAAAAGGTAACACTTGGGCTTGGAGAAGCCGTCAGTGGCGTAGCATAGAAGATTTTAAAGCACATCAAAGAGCGTGGGCAAAAGCAGCTTTAATTATTTACTCTAGCCTTACAGCCTTAACTGTACTAGCCATTTTTATCGCTGCTAGCAATCTTCCAGAAGAAAACAACTCCTCTGAAACAAACCAGCCAACTCAAACTCAACAGGATTCTAATTCCAGCCAATCTTCCTCAGATTCCCCTTCAACTTCTTCAACCTCAGAAACAGAAACCGGTACATTTCAAGAAGTTGAAATAGGCAACTTGCAAACTTACACCTATGAAACAGGTCTATTCTCCATCGACATTCCCCAAGGATGGAATATCAAAGACAACAGCAACTCCAACGAAATAATAATATACTGGCTAGACAACACAGAAAATGGCTTAATTCAAGTCAACGTCTTCACAACAAACAACACTCCAACCCAGGAAGAATTAACAAATGCTCTAAAAAACTTCGTTACTAAATTTGCTGGTTCAGAATCAAACTTTCAAACAGCCCAACCCGTCACCCAATCAGATGGTAGTGTCAGGATTACATGGAGCTATACAACACAAATTCAAGGAAATTCGGGAACACTCACAGGCAACAGCTTCATCAAACACCAAGGCGACAAAATTTCAATTGATACCTATGTCGTACCCGACGAACAATACAAAAAACTCCTGCCATTAATTAACCAAATCATCGGTAGCTACAAACTCAACGCTTCCGCACCCTTAACTCAATTTTAGATTTTGGATTTTAGATTTTAGATTGTGAAATTTTAAATAGTCCAAAGTTTGCTGGAAATTAAATATAGCAACATTCAGGTAAAATGGTACAAAAGCTAACCTTTCCCCTACAAATTAAACTCATCAAAACTCTGCGTTCCTCTGCGTTTTCCTCTGCGTTCCTCTGCGTTTAAAAAAGCTATGAATTGACGCAAAGCTATACTTCCAGCAAATTTCATTTGTTCAAGCCACAATTTTTCGTAGGGGCGGGTTTAGCAGACATTCTCTCGACAATAGTTCAAGATTGAAACAAAACCCACCCCTACAATCTGAATCACTTTGTAATCAACTTGTGATACACCGCCAATGTTTCCTGGTGAACACGCGCAACATTCAACCAATCTAAATTTTGATTCGCTTTCACCTTCCACTCACACAGTGTATCCGAATCACTTAACAATTTTACCAACGCCCCTGCCAAAGCATTACTATCTTGTGGTGGTACTAAAATACCAGCTTCTCCATTGTCCAAAACTTCCGGAATACCACCTACATTAGTAGCAACAATAGCACAACCAGCTTCACGCGCCTCTGACAGTACAAGACCAAAAGGTTCGCGGTGGGAAGCAAGCACAAAAATATCGGAAGATAACAAATAGCGCTGAGGTTCAGGCTGAAAACCCTCAAAATGAATGCGCGAACTTACAGCAGTTTTGCTTGCTTGTTCCTCGAACATATCGCGATCAGGCCCGTTTCCGATAATGTAAAGATGCACGTTAGGAAAATCTGAGGCTATTTGCTCAAAAGCTGCGATTAACTCAGTAATACCCTTACGTTTATACATTCCTGCTACAGTAGCGATCGCCGGACGTTCCAAAGGTAAAGGTGAATACTCCTGTAAAGAACAAGTGCGAGGACTTCCAAGAGTTCCATTACGTATAATTCGCAACTTGTCTTTAGATATACCGCGCCGCGCCATAGCATCAGCAACTTCCTTGCTAACAGCAATTACTTGATCAGCAACACCCATCAATATGCTTTCGCGTTGAAATTCGTTGTGTACTGTAGAAACTAAACCATATCCATCTTTGTTTCTCAGAAATTTTGCTAACACTACTCCTGTCATCATATGGGCATGAACGATATCAGGCTGAAATTCCTTTACAATTTCCCGATAACCCACAGCCGCTTTGAAAATATTTATCGGTTTCTTTGTCTGATCCAGTAGATAATGTTTGACACCAAAATTTTTTAGTAATACCTCGTATTCTCCACCTCCAGAAATTACCGCTACCTCATGACCATCTTTTGCCTGTAAACAAGCAAGGTCTACAGCCACATTCACAATACCGTTACCAATTTTTCTAACTTCATTCAAGATATGGATGATTCGCATAACTGTGTGAGAAGGTTTTTATCAATCAATATAGCTTCATAAAAAAATCATTTACATTAATTTTTTAATCCAAAATTATTATTTATATAATTTTCATAAATATCAAGCTTATGTTAATTAATTATCTAGATGTTTACCAAAGACATATTATTTTGTGTATTTGTGACTTCATGGTTCAAAATAATTTTTGAACCACGAAGATACCTAAACACAAATAATTAAGAAAAAGAGTTGGTGTTATTGGTGTTTAGTGCTTTTAGATCCCCCCAACCCACGCCACTTGCTACAACGCGGGAAACCCGCGCAACGCAGTGGCTCCCCTTAAAAAGGGGGGCTTAATTTCCTTCTTAAACTAAGAAGGTTCACCTGTATAAAAAATCAAAGTCAAAACTACGACTCTATCAAAATCAATTTACGAATGTGATAATTTTGGCGATTCAAGCGTCGCATTAAAATAGCATTAAGTAAAAGTTGCCAAGCTCTCAAAGAGAATACAGAGGGAGTGACCATATCCATGACGCTTTGAAAGTTTTTTTGTTTCAGCGCCACTAAAGACCAATGTAATTTCAAATAATTTTTTATATCCTCAAGCTTAGGGATATGAGAGCGGTGCTTTTCATCAACTAAGGCGTAAATTTTTTCCTTAATTAGGATATTTGTATTTAAGCGTCGAGACACAGAAAACTTGTAATTATAAGCACCTTGCCAGATGGTTCGGTAAGCTAAACACTGATTGAGGAAAATTGCATCACCAAATTTGGTAATCTTAATCCAAGAGTCAATATCATCGCAGTTGGCATCAAGTTGAGAATCCCAACCACCAGTTTGTAGAAAAACATCGCGACGGCAAGCAACTTGTACCGGAGTGCCGAAGGGTAGAAGCTCTAGCAGCATACCATAGTGAATATCTGCTTGTGGAATGTAAAATGCTAAACCGGGGCCGACTTGGGGTGTGCGACTGAGTTCAACTCCTTGCTCATCTACTTGAGCAGCAATACAAGAGCAAATTGCAGCTTGGGGATGGAGTGCGATCGCTCTTGTCATTTCTTCTAAACAATTGGCAGCAAGGTAATCATCATCATCCAAAAATTTAATCCAGTCACCGCTAGCTTTAACAATACCAGCATTGACTGTTGCCGCATGACCAGAGTTTACCTCGTTACGATGGTAGACAAGGCGAGAGTCTCCATTGAGTAAAAGCTTTTCCCTGAAACTATTTACATATTCTTGCGTCTCATCCGAAGAACAGTCATCAGCAACAACCACCTCACAGGGAATTGTCTGATTCAAAGCGGAGTCAATAGCTCTTTTGAGCAAGTCTAAGCGGTTGTATGTTGTGATGACAACGCTAAATTTCATAAACTACCCACCTAGGAAAAGACCATATGTAATACATTTTCTATTTCACGCTAGGTGTACCTAAAAAGTCATCTAAAAATTTTTAAGACACTGGAAACTCAAGATTAGAAATCTTGAAAGGAAACAGACACGGGTAATTTTAATTGCCTTAAAAGCAGAGTTTTTATGCGATAAGCCAGGAACTCTGCAAAACCTGTATATATCCCTTCGCCGCTGACTGTCACAGAGGTTAAAAACTAGGGAGGCATTCTTAACGTGTTTTGAGCTACCATACTCAGACAGTTCAGCTTTCCTCTAGGGAAAGGCTAGACACTGTTTTAGTCTCAAATTAAGAAGCTGGTGAAACTTCCGCTTCCAAGCCCCGCGACTTTAGTCCGGGGTCAGTGACCAGTTTAGATTCACTAGACCAAAATGGGGTTATAGATTTATTATGGATGATCGTGAGTTTTTCTATAAATTATGAACGCTCAAGAGATAATCCGCTCCATCGAAGCGGAACAGTTAAAATCTAATCTGCCCGACATTTATGTGGGCGACACAGTTAGAGTTGGTGTCAAAATCAAGGAAGGCGACAAATACCGTATCCAACCCTACGAAGGAGTAGTGATTGCCAAGCGCAATGGCGGTATTAATGAAACAATTACAGTCCGTCGCGTATTTCAAGGCGTTGGTGTTGAGCGAGTATTTCTTGTTCATTCTCCCCGGATTGACAACATTAAAGTAGTGCGTCGTGGTAAAGTACGACGTGCTAAGCTGTACTATCTACGCAATCGTACTGGCAAAGCTACTCGCATTAAGCAGCGCTTTGACCGTGCTTTGTGATAGATAAGTAGAGTATGGGAGAAAGACTCATAAATAAAGCGGCACCAGCCGCTAATTACCCTCGACAAAAAAGTTAGCAAAAAATGCCAAATTGCGTTAAACTAGTAAAAGTGAAACGTAATAACTGAATCAAAGACAGCTTGTGCGCTCTTAGTTCAGTTGGTAGAACGCAGGTCTCCAAAACCTGATGTCGGGGGTTCAAGTCCTCCAGGGCGCGCTGTTTAAGACAAAAAGCAACCCGAAACAAATGCAACAGCTGCTTAACCGGCAGCAAGTGCGATTTATTTCGGGTATAATAATTATTATTTGCAGCTTTGCAGCTTTTTGTTAAAAGCAACTAAATTAAAGCAAAGCTGCAATTATAAATGGAAATGTAAGATTTAATGGCTATATAAGCAATGGGGGGAGTAAACGACCGTGGCCAAAAAAAACGAAGCAGAAATGCCAGAAACCACCAATAATGGGTTTAGCTTGGGGAACTTTTTTCAAGGATTAAAAGAAGAGTTCGACAAAGTGGTTTGGCCCAGTCGCAAACAGTTGGTGAGTGAATCAGCAGCTGTATTGTTAATGGTTTCACTCTCCGCATCTGTAATTTTTTTGGTCGATAAATTCTTTACTTGGGCAGCACAACAGGTATTCGGATGACTTCTGCAACAGACGAAGATCGTAATTCGCCTATGCACTCAGAGGAAAGTCTAGATACAGCAGCAACAGATCAAGAAGCTCGCTGGTATGCAGTACAAGTAGCCTCTGGTTGTGAAAAGCGTGTAAAAACAAATTTAGAACAGCGCATCCAAAGCTTTGATGTAGCTGAAAAAATTATTCAAGTCGAGATTCCGCACACTCCAGCAGTAAAAATCCGCAAAGATGGCAGTCGCCAGCACACAGAAGAAAAAGTTTTTCCTGGTTATGTGTTGGTGAAAATGTACATGGATGACGACACTTGGCAGGTGGTGCGAAATACCTCTCACGTAATTAATTTCGTGGGAGCAGAACAAAAACGAGGCAGTGGCAAAGGTCGCGGTCACGTTAAACCAGTACCGTTGGGTCATGCAGAAGTAGAAAGAATCTTCAAACAGACCAGCGAACAAGAGCCAATTGTCAAAATTGACATGGCTACTGGTGATAAGATAGTCGTGCTTTCTGGTCCGTTTAAGGACTTTGAGGGTGAGGTGATTGAAGTCAGTCCAGAGAGGAGTAAGCTCAAAGCCTTGCTTTCGATATTTGGACGGGATACACCTGTAGAATTGGAATTTAATCAGGTTCAAAAGCAGAGCTAACAAAAGAATGGCGAAGAAAGTTGTAGCGGTCATTAAACTGGCCCTAAACGCTGGAAAAGCCAACCCAGCACCGCCAGTGGGTCCCGCCTTGGGTCAGCACGGCGTAAACATCATGATGTTTTGTAAGGAGTACAACGCCAAAACAGCAGACCAAGCTGGAATGGTGATACCAGTAGAAATTTCGGTTTATGAAGACCGGAGTTTTACATTTGTACTCAAGACTCCTCCTGCATCGGTGTTAATTACCAAAGCAGCGAAAATTGAAAGAGGCTCCAACGAACCCAACAAAAAGAAAGTTGGGTCAATTACAAGAGACCAATTACAGCAGATCGCCCAAACTAAAATGCCTGACCTCAATGCTAACGACATTGAAGCGGCAATGAAAATTATTGAAGGCACTGCTAAAAACATGGGCGTAACGGTTACAGACTAAGAAAGTTATGAGTTATGAGTTAAGAGTTATGAGTTATGAATTAATAACTCCTCACTCCTCACTCCTCACTCCTAACTCCTCAATTCAAAATGTATTGGGGGAGAGAATAATCCTCGCTAAAGACCCCAGGAGAGAAAAATGGCAAAAAAAGTATCACGCCGAATGCAGGCGTTGTTAGAAAAGGTTGAAGACAGGGACTATGCTCCCATAGACGCTTTAAACCTTTTAAAAGAGACAGCAACAGCAAAATTTCCCGAAGCGGCTGAAGCACACATTCGCTTGGGTATCGATCCAAAGTATACTGACCAACAACTGCGGACAACGGTAGTATTGCCCAAGGGAACAGGACAAGCAGTGCGGGTAGCAGTAATTGCTAGAGGGGAAAAAGTCACAGAAGCTAGCAATGCTGGTGCTGATATCGTCGGTTCAGAAGAGTTAATCGACGAAATTCAAAAAGGTATGATGGACTTTGACAAGCTAATCGCCACACCGGACGTAATGCCGCAGGTGGCTAAGCTTGGTAAATTGCTCGGTCCGCGTGGTTTGATGCCATCACCCAAAGGTGGAACAGTAACATTTGACCTAGCAGCGGCGATCGCAGAATTCAAAGCTGGTAAATTAGAGTTCCGCGCTGATCGCACTGGTATCGTTCATGTTATGTTTGGTAAGGTGTCCTTCACAGCCGAAGATTTACTGGTAAACTTGAAGGCGTTGCAAGAAACAATTGACCGCAACCGTCCTTCCGGAGCCAAAGGTCGTTATTGGCGCACAGTGTATGTATCCTCCACGATGGGACCATCGATTAGAGTCGATATTAGCGCTTTGCGTGACTTGAAGCTGAGCGAAGCAGCTTAAAAGAGTTAGGAGTTAGGAGTTATGAGTTATGAGTTGTATTTGTAACTCCTCACTCCTCACTCCTCACTCCTAACTAAATAAATAGAGCCGGAGACAGCAGGTGCCATTGGCTTAATATCCTGCCGAGGTTTGCATCCAAATTGCCTGAAGTTTCACCCATCGTTGGTGTGAGTACTTCGGCATCAGGAGCAAGGTAGCTTCAAAACCTGCCCCTCAAGTTAAACCCCGGCTTTCGTAGCTGGGGTTTGTTGTTTTCGCGGCTGGTTACGTAGTTAGTAGTTAATAGTTAATGGTTAATAGTTAATAGCCATTAACCATGAACCATTAACTATGAACAACCAACAACAAAACCTTTAAAGGAGGTGAAATAACGATGGGTAGAACGATAGAAAACAAAAAAGAGATCGTTGCTGAACTCAAAGATACATTGAGTCAGTCACAATTAGCACTGGTGATTGATTACCAGGGACTAACTGTTGCTGAAATCACTGACTTGCGGCGACGGCTGCGCCCAACTGGCACTATTTGTAAGGTAACAAAAAATACCTTTATGGGCATTGCCATTCAAGAAGATGAAAAATGGCAGCCAATGTCGGAATTGCTCAAGGGTTCTTCTGCTTTTTTGCTGGTTCAAGAGGATTTCTCTGCTGCAATAAAGGCTTATCAAGATTTCCAGAAAGCCACCAAGAAAACAGAAATTCGCGGCGGCGTTATGGAAGGTCGCCTGCTGAAAGAACCAGATGTTAAAGCACTAGGCGACTTGCCATCCAAAGACCAACTTATGGCGCAAATTGCTGGAGCAATCAACGCTTTGGCTACAAAAATTGCCGTTGGTATCAACGAAGTTCCTGGTTCGCTGGCTCGTGCTATGCAAGCTGTTGCTGATCAAGAGAAAGGCGGCGGTGAAGAAGTTACTGAAAGTGGTTCGTAGTTAATGGTTAATAGTTAATAGTTAATAGTTGATAGTTAATAGCCATGAACCATTAACCATTAACCATGAACAACGCTCCTACTAACAAATAACCAATCAACATTACTGGAGTTATATCGATGTCTACTGCAACTGATGAAATTTTGGAAAAATTAAAATCCCTGACTTTGCTGGAAGCAGCTGAGTTAGTGAAGCAAATTGAAGATGCTTTTGGTGTCAGCGCTGCTGCTCCTGCTGGTGGCATGATGATGATGGCTGCTCCTGGTGCTGGTGGCGCTGCTGCTGCTGAACCAGTAGAAGAGAAAACTGAGTTTGATGTTATTCTCGAATCTGTTCCAGCTGATAAGAAGATTGCTGTACTGAAGATTGTACGGGAATTGACCGGTCTGGGTCTGAAAGAAGCGAAAGACTTAGTGGAATCCGCGCCTAAGCCAGTTAAGGAAGCTATTGCTAAGGAAGCTGCTGAAGACGCTAAGAAGCGCATTGAAGAAGCTGGTGCTAAGGTAACTGTAAAGTAGCCTAATTACAAATATTGGAGCAGAAAGCCCATCAGTAACAAGGGACTTCCAAATAAAAAAATATCCAACTACATAAGAGTGGGGTGGGCGTCTCGCCCGCCCTAGGCCTGGGGCAGGCTGTCCGGCCCACCCCACACAAGATTGGATAATTTATTTATTGGAAATCCCCAACCTGAAATCCAAAAAAATTTCAGGTTGTTACCTCATGTGTTCTCTTGGGATGAATGCGTTGCGGCTGCCATACTCCCAACAAACAAGAAGTGTTTACTTATTGCCACTTACATAATAAAGGATAATAAAGAATGGATTATAAAAATCTCAGAATATGAAAGTGTTAAAGCTAGCAGCAGTTATCGATGAGTCAGGGAATTTACACCTTGATATTCCAACAGAGTTGCCAGCTGGTACTGTTGATGTAGTTATTGTCTTGAACCCAAGCATCCCAGACACACCTCAGACAAAACCGTACGATTTTTCGGATTTGGCAGGACGTTTAAGCTGGCAAGGTGATGGTGTGGCTGCTCAGAGGATGTTACGAGATGAGTGGTAAACGTTATCTGCTCGACACAAATGCTATCGTAGCTTTATTAAAAGGTTCTACAACGTTAGCCCATGTCTGCATAAAGCGCACCTTCTCCGGGAAAGATAAAAGCAATAGAGAGAGTTCCTGACTCTTGAAATTGAGTGAAAACTCGTTGTGAGGCTTGCTGATTCAATGCATTAATTACATCTTGGGCATCGGAGCAAACTAATATTCGTCAATGACTAAAGTCTCTGCGCCCCACTTGCAAGGTATAAGCTACATCTGCAAGATTTAGTTCAGGATGTAGCATCAGATACCATGAGCCTCAATATAGCTGATTGTCTCTGGTTCTACCTCTGCTAGCATTACCGCTTCGGCGATCGCTTCTGCTTGGCCATCAACGCTAGGTGCTGTGTAGCCGACTTTCATGGAACCGTCGTTGTTAATTGCAGGACTTACGCTGCGATGTGGTTGAGAAGCTCATTCAACAGTAGCGGTAATTCATGAATTACCGCTCCGGCGCGTTATGTTTTGGGTAAGTTTTATAATAATCAAACAAAAAATCATAATTCATACCCAAATTTAGCAACACTTTTCATCTCACCCCCGACTGCACCCGCCACAAATTAGCATAAATCCCGTTCTTACTCAACAATTCTTCATGGGTTCCCGACTCAACCAACTCCCCATGTTCCATCACATAAATACAATCAGCATTGCGGATAGTGGAAAGACGATGAGCGATCGCGATCGTAGTCCGATTAACAGTAATCCGTTCCAAAGAACGCTGAATAGCGGCTTCGGTTTCATTATCCACCGCTGATGTGGCTTCATCTAATACTAAGATAGGTGGATTCTTCAAAACAGCCCTAGCTATAGCAATTCTTTGCCGTTGTCCACCAGATAATTTTTGACCTCGTTCTCCGACTATTGTCTCATAACCTTGAGGGAGTAGCATAATAAAATCATGAGCTTCGGCAATTTTCGCAGCTTCAATTATTCGTTCATCGGTAGCATCAAAAGTACCATAGGCTATATTTTCAGCAACCGTACCATGAAATAAGAATACATCTTGACTAACCAAGCCAATACTGCGACGTAAATCGTGTAAATTTAATTTCTGGATATCAATACCATCAATAGTAATTCTTCCAGAAGAGATATCATAAAATCGCAATAACAATTTCACTAAAGTGCTTTTTCCTGAACCGGTAGAACCAACAATAGCAATAGTTTTTCCTGCGGGAATATGTAAGGATAGTTTTTTAATGACTGGTTCTCTATCTTTATAGGCAAAAGTGACTTGTTTGAATTCAATTTCGCCACGTACTTTATCAATCGGTAAGGGCACATCTCCCGTAGTAATGTTGATGGGAGTATCTAATAAATCCATGACGCGATTGGTAGAAGCCATTGACTTTTGATATTTGTCAAATATTTCTCCTAATGATACTAAGGGCCATAACAAATTTTGTATTAAAACAAGTAAAACACTGTAATTAGCAATAGATATATTACCAGCATATGCCGCCATACCTCCCCAAAATAACAAGGCAACGAATCCGACTAAAACTAGCATTCTAATTAAAGGAATAAATGCAGCAGAAAGTTTAATTGCTTTGGTGTTACTTCTTCTATATGCTTCACTTTCTCTTACCAATCTAGCACTTTCATAATCTTCGGCAGTGAAACTTTTAATTGTGTTAATCCCACTGATATTATTTGCTAGTCGTGAGTTCAGAAAGCTTACCCTTTCCCGCACTTCAGCATAACGGTCTTCCAGACGCTTTTCATAAGTAAAGGAACCCCAAACAATAAATGGTATTGGCAACATTGCTGCCAAGGTGATAGAGGGAGGTAAAATCAAGAAAGAGCCACCAATTAAAATGATAAGTGAGGTGATAATATGGATGATTTCATTGGCTCCATAATTCAAAAAATCTTCTAGCTCATTGATATCATCATTCAAAATTGACATCAAACGGCCAGTACTGCTTTCTTCAAAGTAAGCTGAATCTAATTCTTGTAAATGATTGTAGGCATCCAAGCGTAAATTATGCTGAATATTTTGGGCTAAATTACGCCAAAGTCTGTCATAGCCGTACTCAAAAGCTGATTCTAGTATCCAGGCAATGATGGTGACTCCGGAAAGCAGTAAAAATTGCCAAAATATATCTTTTACACCCAACTTTGCAATTACAGAATCTTGTTGCTTGACCAGAATATCCACCGCAACACCAATTAACCACGGTGGTATCAAATCTAAAAGCTTATTAATGATAGAAAATGATGTTGCTTGCCAAATTTGTTGGCGATATTGCCTTCCATAGTTTAGCAAGCGTTGTAAAGGATGGGCTGAATTCCTACGCTTGTGAGATAATCTAGGAGATTTTGATGTTATTGTCACGATTGTTTGTTGTTTGTAGTTACGTGATTAATGTAGTACTAAAAACGAACATTTCAATAATTCATATAGTGACATTCCTTGAGCAATTTCGCTTTTTTCTAATCTATGTACTACATAACGTAGTATAAAATAATATCTCTAGTAGAAATCGAATCAGCAATTTCAATAAATTTGTTTGTAATTTCCTTTCCCCTTGCGTCCTATTGGTACACACATCGGCGTCCCCACAACTGGATCGGCAACAATACGACACTCTAACTCAAAAACTTCCTGTACCATTTGCTCAGTCATCACTAACTTTGGTTCCCCAGCAGCAAAAATCCGACCATCTTTGACAGCAACTAAGTAATCAGCATAACGGCACGCCTGATTCAAATCATGCAACACCATCACAATTGTCCTTCCCTGAGTCTGGTTCAACTCATACAACAAATCTAAAACCTCTATCTGATGCGCCAAATCAAGAAAAGTGGTCGGTTCATCCAAAAGTAAAATATCCGTATCTTGCGCCAGCGCCATTGCAATCCATGCTCGCTGTCGTTGTCCACCAGACAAAGTATCCAGTTCTCGCTCTGCCAACTCTAGCAAATTTGTAATATTTAGCGCCCGTCGCACAATCTTCTCATCTTTTGCCGACCACTGCTGCAACCAATTTTGATAAGGATAACGCCCTTGTGCTACCAAATCTCGCACTGTTAATCCTTCTGGTGCTACTGGTCCTTGCGGTAAAATACCCAACTGCTGCGCTAAGAGTTTAGTGGAAAGCTTCAAAATAGATGTACCATCAAGATATACTGTACCGCCACAGGGTTTAAGCAATCTCGCTAGACCTCTTAACAACGTTGATTTTCCACAACCATTAGCACCAACTAGAGCGCTAATTTGTCCGGTGGGAATTGCCAAATTCAGGTCACGAATAATCGTAGCACCGTCGTAAGCTAAAGAGAGATTTTTAGTTGATAATCCTTTCATAGGTTGCATTTGTTGGCTTTATTTTTTGCGGTTACGAATTAATAAATATAAAAAATAAGGAGCGCCAACAGCAGCAGTTACCACCCCACAAGGAATTTCTATCGGTGCAAACAGTGTTCGTCCGAAAAAATCTGCCATCACAACAATCACTCCCCCCAACAATGCTGAGGTAGGAATCAAACCTTCATGGGTTGCACCTACCAACTGTCGTCCTAAATGGGGTGCGATTAAACCAACAAAACCAATATTCCCGGCGGTGGCGACTCCTGCACCTGCTAAGGCTACACCCACCAGCACTAGTAAACCACGCTGCCACTCTACCCGGCTACCTAGACTTTTGGCTACATCATCTCCTAAGTTCAGAGCATTCAAATGCCTTGCTAGTGTCAAGGCCATTGGTATAAAAATAACTAACCAAGGCAAGAAAGAAAATACCTGCTCACTCGTACGCCCGTAGACACTTCCAGCTAACCAAACCAAAGCATTACTAACGTCATAAATATTCCCAAAAGTAATCATTAAGCTGGTTATGGCACTGGCGATCGCAGATAAACCAATACCCATCAAAATTAATAAAATCGGCGAACTACCTTTGTTCCAAGCCAGCAAGTAAATTAAAATTGCCATCAGCAAAGCCCCAGCAAAGGCTGATAAAGGCAAAGTATAAATTGGTGCTGCTGGAAATAGTACAATTACTGTGACAGCCGCTAGACTCGCCCCGGCATTGATGCCAATAATACCGGGGTCAGCGAGAGGATTGCATGTCAGCCCTTGAAAGATAGTACCAGAAATGGAGAGCGCTACTCCCACCATAAAAGCTACAAGGGTACGGGGTAGACGCAGATCGTAAATTACAAAAGCATGGTCTGGGTTTCCCGTATCTAAACCCAATACAGTTTTGACAATATCCAAAGGCGAAATTGGATATTCACCCCGCCCTAAATTCATCACCATCGCGACTACAATCACTACTGCCAAACATAGCAGTATGGCTGGTACACGTCGGTCGATCCGGAAAGATATCGCATCCAAACGGATGACTAGCCAATCAACCTTCATTTTTTCACCTTTGATTTAGCTAGGTATACAAAAAAGGGAGAGCCAACTATTGCCGTCATTACACCTACAGGTAATTCTTGTGGTTTTATCAACACACGCGCTGCAATGTCTGCAACCAAGAGTAAAATAGCGCCCACAATCGCGGAATAAGGCAAAATCCAACGGTAATCGGTTTTAATGTAAAATTTCACGATGTGGGGAACGACTAAACCAATAAAGCCAATTGGTCCTGCAAGCGCGACTGAACTTCCTGCCAGTAAAACTACGCATATAGCGGTAATTATTTTAATCCAGCCTGTCTGTTGACCTAAGCCCTGGGCAATATCTTCACCTAGACTCATAGTAGTAATTTGTCTACCGAGGGCAAAAGCTACCACTAATCCAACCCCGATGAAAGGCAGTACTTGTAAGAATAAATTAAAATCTCGACCAGACAATGAACCAGCTAACCAAAATCTCATTTCTTCTAGTGTTTTTTGACTGACAATGAGGATAGCAGTGGTGAGGGAAGAAATCAGAGCAGTTAACGCCGCTCCCGCTACCGTCAGATTCAGTGGTGTAGCTCCTCCTGGACCTAGGGAACCGAGTAAGTAAACTAACACCGCTGTTACTCCCGCACCCAGAAAAGCCATCAGGGCGTAAATACTTAGGGATGAACTGCCAAAAACAAAAGTTGCTACAACTACCCAGAGCGCTGCTCCCGACTCAATTCCCAAAATACCTGGATCTGCTAAGGGGTTTCGCGTCAAACCTTGCATCAATGCTCCAGAAACAGCCAGAGTTGAACCTACAAAAATAGCAATGAGTACGCGCGGTAATCTGACAGTTTGAATTACTAAGTGTTCATAGGATCCATCAAAGGCTATAAAAGATGCCAAAATCTTACCTAAAGGTATTTCTGCTGCACCTAGCGTGACACTGTACACTAAGCAAAGCAGCAGGATCACCAATCCTAGAATCAGACCAACTAAGGGAGATATTTTTGGCTTTTTCAATCCTCTCGGTGAGACTGTAGTCGCTTTTATCATTATCTTGCTGTCATTGAAAATCAGAACGCTGGTGCGGACTATTTATTTTTTTAATTGCTACTCTCAATATTTAACTGTTTTATAATCACTCTCGTTGATAATCTTTTTTGATAAGTTTATATATATTTAAATATACATTACATTATGATGCGGATCATATAGCTGTTTCCCCATTTTGAAACAGGAATACAGGATCGCCTTCGAGCTTTGATATTATTTCTCAACAAAGTGGTATTGTTAGATTATCCTGAATCTGCTTTGTCACGCGTCAGTTGCGATCGCCCGAGCGGGGATGACTGCAACGGCTTCGCCGTAGCAGCGGCGGCGGAGCCGCCAGCAAAAAAATCTCCGATTTTTTTGCAAGAACGCCGGGCGCGCGAAGCTATCGCCTTAATACGTTGTCATCAATAGCAGTTTCAGTCACCAGGCGTACATCTGCACATGGTGGTGTTAATGAGGATTGATACTTTACTCAGGGTTTACAAAAGAAAATCAATCGGCGTTTTACCCTTCATACTCAGTTTGATACTGGTTTTATTTGTAGCAAGCCACACTATAGCCGTACCAACAAAATCCACAGAGATATTATGGGATTCCTTTGGTATACCGCATATCTACGGTAAAGATAACCAAAGTGCATTTTATGCCTTCGGTTGGTCGCAAATGCAAAGTCATGGAAATTTACTTTTGCGTCTCTATGGTCAAGCACGAGGACGCGCAGCCGAATACTGGGGAGAGGAATACACAGAGTCAGATCGATGGGTACTGACTACGGGAGTACCAGAACGCGCTCGTACTTGGTACAAAGCACAGAGTCCTACTTTTCGCAGTTATCTTGATGCTTTTGCCTCCGGGGTAAATGCTTATGCTTCCCAAAATGCTAAGTTGATTGACGATGAAGTGGAGGTGGTATTACCAGTCAAGCCAGAAGATGTTATGGCTCACTTACATCGGGTACTCAATTTCACTTTTGTGGTCAATCCAGAGCAAGTATTAGACCTCAGCAAACAAAAATTGCAAGCAGGATCTAATGGTTGGGCGATCGCACCAAATCATTCTGCCAGTGGTAAGGCAATGTTGTTAGCAAACCCACATCTACCCTGGTCAGATTTATTTCTGTGGTATGAAGCCCAAATCACCGCACCAGGAATTAATGCTTATGGAGCAACACTTGTGGGTGTTCCCGTGTTAGCGATCGCATTTAACGACAACTTAGGCTGGACTCACACTGTTAATACCTACGATGGCTGGGATGTTTATAAACTCACATTGGCAGGTAAAGGTTATCGCTTTGATGGCAAAGTCCGTAACTTCGAGACAAAAACCTTGTCTTTGAAGGTGAAGCTCAAAGATGGCTCGTTGCAAGAACAACCGTTAGTAGTGAAAAGTTCTGTCCACGGGCCTGTAGTAGTCGAGAAAGAAAATCAAGCCTTGGCACTGAGAGTAGCAGGTCTTGACCGACCAGGTGTACTCCAACAGTGGTGGGATATGGCACGTTCTCAAAACCTCAACCAGTTTGAAAACGCACTCAAACGCCTACAACTATCGATGTTTACGGTAATGTATGCGGATAAACAAGGGCATATTATGCACCTATTTAACGGTCAAGTACCGGTGCGTTCTAGAGGTGATTTTGAATACTGGGAAGGTGTCATTCCTGGCGATACATCTAAAACCCTGTGGACAAAAATTCATCCTTACCAGGATTTACCGCGTATAGTTGACCCCCCTAGCGGCTGGTTGCAAAATGCAAATGATCCACCTTGGACAACTACGTTTCCAGCCGCCATTAAAGCAGATGATTACCCACCTTACATAGCACCTCGTTTCATGGATTTCCGCTCACAACGTTCTGTAAGGATGTTGGATGAGGATGACAAAATTTCTTTTGATGAAATGGTTGCATACAAGCACTCTACCAAGATGGAACTGGCTGATCGTATGCTAGATGATTTAATCTCTGCTGCACGCAAGTATGGTAATGATTTAGGACGGCGAGCAGCTAGTGTCTTAGAAGCCTGGGATCGTCAAGCCGATGCAGATAGTCGAGGGGCAGTATTATTTGCTTTTTGGGTTCAACAGATGGACTTGGATAAGACGTTTAGTAAACCTTGGAGTGAAAAATCTCCACGTACCACACCCGATGGTTTAGCTAATCCAAAAGTTGCAGTTGCAACTCTCCAAGCGGTAGCAGCACAGATAGAAAAGACTTATGGGGCGCTGGATGTAGCATGGGGGGATGTTTTTCGGCTACGGTTGGGTGATGTGGATTTGCCTGGTAATGGTGGGAATGGCGACCTAGGAATTTTTCGTGTACTCGATTTTGCTCCGGTCGAAAAGGGGCAATTTCAAGCCGTTGCAGGTGATTCCTATGTTGCTGCAATTGAATTTTCTAACCCAGTACGAGCGATGGTACTAAATAGCTACGGTAATGCAACTCAACCCGGATCACCCCACATTAGTGACCAGTTACAGATGTTCGCCGATAAAAAGTTGCGTCCTGTGTGGCGATCGCGCTCAGATATTCTCGCCCATCTCGAAGAACGAAAAGTATTCTAAACCTCTTGCAAAATTAGCCCGAAATTTATTTCCGGGCTAATAGCTAAAGTCATCTTTAGATGACTAAGTAAATTTTTCAATCCGTTTTAACGGATTTAAGCTAAGATCTGAAATTTATTTCAAGGCACTGTTGCAAGAAATCTTCTGAAAATTATCGGGAGACAGCTATGAAAGATAAAATTATCAAAAGCCAGACTACCGAACTAGAACTGTCTCCCAACAACCCTATTCTCTGTGTACAAGACTTAGGTCGAAAAGTTGAGAATCAGTGGATCTGGAGTAACCTCAGTTTTCAATTATTTCCAGGGGAACGAGTCGCGGTAGTTGGTGCTTCTGGTTCTGGTAAAAGCTTACTCCTGCGGGCATTAGCTGGTCTAGACCCAGTACAAGCAGGGCAAATTATTTTTCAGGGACAGCCTATTAACTCCTACTTTATGCCCAGCTATCGTTCTCAAATCATTTACTTGCACCAGCGGCCAGCCCTTTGGGAAGGAATTGTAGAGGAAAATCTCCAGCAAGTTTATCGATTAGCAGTTCACCGCCATTTAGTTTACAACCGTAAGCTAATTCTAAACTATCTGCATCTTTTGCATAAAACGCCTGAATTTTTACAGCGTCCGGTTAGTGCGATTTCCGGTGGTGAGGCGCAGATTGTCGCCTTTTTACGAGCTTTGCAACTTTCACCTTCAATACTGCTACTAGATGAACCTACTGCCTCACTGGATGCGGTAACAGCTCAAAGTTTAGAGGCTTTAGTTGCAGCTTGGCATTCGGAACAACCGCACAGGGCATATCTTTGGACAAGTCATGACCCTACCCAGTTGGAACGCATTACTAATCGCCAAATTACCTTTAAGGATAAAGACTAATGCAAACTAATTATATTCAGATTAGTTACGGACAACTGGCTTTAGCGACTTTGTTTATTGTTGTCAATATAGGGCTTTCCTTTGGTTTGCGGTTGGGACTAGAACAGAGTCTGGGGATAGCCTCACTACGGATGGTAGTACAGTTGTTGCTGGTGGGGTATATATTGCAGTGGGTGTTTACTCTCAGTAACCCTGTATTGGTAATACTTTTGGCTTTGGGCATGACAATTATAGCTTGTGTGTCTAGTGTCAACCGTACACGTAAAAGATTTAATAGTATCTATTGGAACAACTTTATTTCACTTTTAAGCGGTTCCTTTTTAGTTACGGGGATAATAGTTAGTGGTATTCTGCGTGTACAGCCTTGGTACGAGCCGCAATATCTTATTCCTCTTTTGGGTATGGTGTTGGGTAATGCCCTCACGGGTACATCTCTGAGTTTAGATCGGTTCATGGAGGACTTAACCAATCGTCGGCAGGAAATAGAGGCGCTACTGACTCTTGGCGCAACCCGTTGGGAAGCTGCACATCAAACTATTAAAGAAGCTCTCAGAACAGGAATGATTCCTACTATTAACTCGATGATGGTGATGGGATTAGTTAGCCTACCAGGAATGATGACTGGTCAAATTCTAGCTGGAGCTAGTCCTAATGATGCTATACGTTATCAGATTGTGATTATTTTTGCACAGGCAGCAGGAGTTGCGATCGCCACAATGGGCGTTGTCATCCTGGCTTTTCTTGCTCTGTTTAATCGAGATCATCAGTTCACACCTGAAGGGGTGACAAAGAGGCTATAAAGCAGACTGGATAGATATAGCACGTAAACCTTTATATCCCATATCCTACGCTCTCAATTTGCCTGAGTCGATCCTCGATAAATTCGCTCCATCTGCTCTTGGGATAGCTGTGTCATTGGAAACCGCTCATGTGCAGAGATAGTGAGTCTGTGAGGAGTTTCAACCTCCGGAAGTTGGTTTTGACCAGAACTGATTGCAACATCGCTAGTTGGAAACTGGCTTTGGAGCGTTTGATCCATTTCTAATTCTAGAAGCTGGCTTTGGAGCAAGACATAAGTGTGCTTGTGCGGGTCGTATGCTAAAACTTCTCCTGTCTCAATCTGATAAATCCAAGCATAAATTTTGAGTTGCCCTTGATAGAGTTTAGAGTGAATCACTGGATACGTCCGCAAATTCTCTATTTGGGTAAGGACATTTTCGGCAATTATGATTTCTAGCAGTTCTTCCCCCTGGTAGTGACTGTAGTGGTCTAGAACCAGCCTTCGGGTTGCCTCTGCATATTTGAGCCAATCATGCACGAGCGGCATTTCTTCTCGCAAGCTGTTTAACTTCATTAGCCCTTTCATTGCACCGCAGTGAGAGTGACCGCAGATAATAATCTGCTGAATATCTAAGGCTTGAACAGCATATTCAATTGTGGCACCCTCACCGCCATTAGTTGCTCCAAATGGTGGAATTATGTTACCAGCGTTGCGGATGACAAACAATTCACCCAACTGGGCTTGTGTGATCAAATTTGGATCAACACGCGAATCGGAACAGGTAATAAACAACACTCTAGGCTTTTGACCATGAGAAAGTTGCTCAAACAGTTCTTGATGCGTTGAAAAGTAGCTAGCTTTAAATTCACGCAGACCTTTAATTAATTTCTTCATCACCAAATTCCACAGATACTCGTGGGTTTAACGTGCCTAGTCTTTTAATTTTAATAGTAGGTGTCAATTGAGAATAATTCCTCTACCATAGGTTAATTTGGTGTATTGAATCCGATTCTTAATTCTTCTAGTAGAGGCGCGTAGGTAATTAAAAATGCATATACTGCAATTATCAAGCAAGAATTTTATCAGCCCCTAGTCATAGACATACTAGGGGCTTTTTCTTAATTTATGATTTATTTCAATTAAGGCATATATCAAAAGGAATGGCAGCAATTTAAGTATTACTTCCGGCTAATTAATAATTAGTACTGTTGGTAGATTGGATGTCTTAGTTGTGACTGTTAATCTGTATTTGTTAGTAAAAACGTTTACCAAATACAGAACAATGAACATTCTTGCTTGGATTGTTTTAGGTCTAATCGCTGGTGCTATTGCTAAAGCTATTTACCCCGGTCATCAAGGCGGCGGAATTTTAGGAACACTTCTGTTAGGAATCATTGGTGCATTTGTTGGCGGTAGTTTGGGTGTATTCTTCAGTACAGGAACCTTTGCTCTAGCGGCTCCTACTCTCAGTATTCCTGGTATTGCAGTCGCGGTTCTTGGTGCAATCGTCGCCGTTTTCTTGTGGAACTTGTTGACCCGTCGCAGCGCTGTGTAATCAATTAACTTGAAATCAATTAATAGTAAAAATCAGGGAATTCATTACACTATATTTTCTCCCTGAATTTAATTAAAAGAGTAGCACCAACCTATATCTAGGTTGGCGCTATTTTTAGAGCTTGAAAATGGAATTCCATCTCACGATACATTTGCTCGTGTATTTTTCCGTATAGACCCGAAACAATTCCAAAAATGTTTTTTAAATTGGGTTAAATCGGTTAAGAAAGTAACAGATGGAGAATTAACAGATGGAGAATTAATTTCCATCGATGGTAAAACTTTACGCCATTCCTTTGATAATAAAAATGAAAAAGCAGCTCTTCATATGGTGAGTCCAGTCCTGTTCGCGTTCGCGAAGCGTGTCCTCTTAGAGGATGTCTGAAAAGTTTTTAATTAGTCATATTTATTACCCAACATCATTTAGATCCCCCCAACCCCCCGCTAAATTGGGGGGCAAAAAGTCTTTCAAAGTCCCCCTTTTTAAGGGGAGCCACTGCGGTGGACGGGTTTCCCGGCAGCCAGCAAACTGCCTCTCCCGTTGGGCGTGGATTTAGGGGGATCTAAGATTAATTGGTTTAAAACCATACTTCTCAGACATCCTCTTAGGACATAGGAGGGTTTCCGGACCTAGGGAACTGGCGAACCCGAAGGGTTAGTGCTTGGATGGCATCTCAAAGTTTAGTTTTAGGACAACGGATTCGAGAGGAATACTCCAGAATTCAGGAAGGCTGTAAGAGAAATCAGCAGTAAGCTTGCTAACGGCTAATGTAAGTTTGGGTATCTGGTTTTTACTGGATACCCAAATTAATACCCAAATAACTGTTAAATTGTTGGTGTGAATGGAGAATAGGGGATTTGAACCCCTGACCTCTGCGGTGCGATCGCAGCGCTCTACCAGCTGAGCTAATTCCCCAAATTTGTTAGTTGTTCATGGTTAATGGTTCATAGTTCATGGCTATTAACTATTAACTATTAACCATTAACCATTAACCATTAACTATTAACCAATATCAATACTAGCATTCACTTACGGTCGATTGACCCTGTTTTTGCAAATAAACTTCCTGCACCCTTTCCAATTCCAAATCTGTTAAATAATCTACTGTCCAGTTGCAATAACGCTGAAGCATGTGAAACGGGTAAGTATTCGCCACACCCACAACTTGCATACCAGCGTGTTTTGCTGCTTGGATACCTGCTGGGGTATCTTCAATCGCCAGACACTCATTTGCTTGCAGATTTAATTCTGGATATGCTTGGTTGAGATATTCCACAGCTAGCAGATAACCATCAGGTTCTGGTTTGCTGGCGGTGATGTCATCTCCAGCAACAATAACTGGAAAGTATTCCGCTATTTTGGCACGGCTGAGAACAAGTTCTATTTCTTTGCGGATAGCACCACTCACCAACGCTAACTTTAAGTTGCAGGAACGCAGTTGAAATATCAAGTCATCCAAGCCAGGATACAAAGGTAATTTTTCCAGTTTTTCTAATTCCAGCACATAAAGTTCTGCCTTCTTCTTCAACAACTGAGTTAAATACTCTTCACTAACGACACGACCGCGACTATTGAGTATATCTCGCAGACAAGCGCGATCGCTACGTCCCAAACAAATTTTTTTATACTCGCCTGGTTTAAGGGTAAGATTTTCCTCAAGTAGAATTTGCTCTATTAATTTCTCGTGGATTGACTCATCATTGATGATGACGCCATTAAAATCAAACAAAACTGCCTTCAATGTCATGCTGTTGTGTCAAAAGCTGGGGAGGGAAAGCCCTGCAAATCGTTATTATCTAATATGCTATCTTCTGTAGATGTCGAGGTATACTGCTGCACATTGGTTGCAGTTGTTGCATCTGTTCCTGAAATAGGTTTTATACCACTAGTCACTTGATTTATCCACCACACATCCTGGGTTTGTACTGCTGCAAATCCTGCTGCACCCATCCAAGCATCCACACTACCAGCTGCATAATCACGAATATATGGCTCCTCAAATACATCATTGAGCCATTCTAACTGACGCAGGGTCGCTTGATTACCATCCAGAACCAATACTTGTCCGCCAACCTGGAGCAACCTAAATGCTTCCCGCAAAATAGCTTCCGATACTGTTGGCGGTGTTTCGTGAAATAACAAAGTTGCTGTTACTAAGTCAAAAGAATTACTTTGTAATTGGGTATTTTCAGCGTTACCATGTCGCCAGTGTATGTTTAAACCAGCACTTTCGGCTTTATGTTCAGCCCTCACCAGCATATAGGGCGATAAATCTAAACCGATCACTTCTGCATTTGGAAAAGCTTGCTTTAGCATTAATGTTGTCGAACCAGTACCGCAGCCTAAGTCAAGAATGCGTCGCGGCTGGACTTTAATCGCATCAATTAAAGCCTGACGTACCCAAGTTTCATTCGGCGGTAGAACATATTGGGTAACAGCATCGTATGTAACCGCCGCACCTGAGTTGAAATATCCACCCTTAACCCCGTGGAAATTTTGACTGCTGTAGTATGTAGGAATTGTTACATCAGCACGCCGGAAGCGATCGCTTTCTTTCTCCCAATCTACACTCTCTGCATAACGCCGTAACCCCTCTTCATCCATGAAAAGACGCACTACAGGCGACAAAAAACGCTCCCAAATTGTATCTTCACGAACCGCCATAGGATTTTTTCAGACTCAATGGGCTGTTGAAACGATAGTCTTTCCTTTATAAATTTTAATATACCTCTAACCAAAGATACTTTTCACCATCTCTAGATAGGGTTGACATTCGTTATTTTTACATACTACAACTATAATACATGGTTGCGACCTCCTAGAGGTAATGATTAATTTACAAAAAAAATGAGGAAATAACGTGAATTACTATGCATCAAATAGAAAACTCGTAACTACCTACATGTAATATGCAATTTTGCCCATTCAATCACGCCAGTTGCTACAACTTTGGAAACCAAAGCAACGCACTGGCTCCAAAATCTAAAATCCAAAATCCAAAATAGAAAATATGCCTTACGAAAAGTTAGAAATTTCCACACCATCTCCAGTTTTATCTTGGGCAAACCACCCTTTAGGGACAGAAGAAACCAAGATGGCAAAAAATGTAGCATCGCTGCCATTTGTGTTTAAACACGTAGCTTTGATGCCAGATGTTCATTTAGGAAAAGGTGCGTTAGTTGGTTCAGTAATTGCGACAAAAGAAGCAATTATTCCTGCGGCTGTGGGCGTGGATATTGGTTGCGGTATATGCGCCATGAAAACACAATTTAAAGGTGAACAATTAGAAGGCAAACTAAAGAAAATTCGCCTGGATATTGAAGCAGCAATTCCAACTGGATTCAACGAAAATAAAGACGTTGAAAAAAGTGTAACCAACTGGCAAAGCTGGCAAGATTTTAAAGACTTGCATTCAGGGGTGCAAGACTTGCAAGGCAAAGCGATGAAACAAATGGGTTCTCTCGGTGGGGGTAAATAATTGCCCCTTACTGTAGTAATACAGTAATCAAAACTCGTCCAAATCGGTGAAGGCTGAGATTGCTAATACCGAGGGAAGTGGTAAAACACCCCGTAGAGAGCAGAGGGACTTGGGCATCCTAAGTAATAAGGATGAAGGTGTGCTCCGAACTATACCGAATAGGAAGGTATAGAACCAAGCAGAAATGTCTTGGTCAATTGCAACTTAACAAGCAATTAGTAACAAATTGAATCACTTTATTGAGGTTTGTCTCGATACAGAGAACCAAGTTTGGCTGATGCTGCATTCCGGTTCCCGCAACATCGGCAATGTGTTAGCGCAGTGCCACATTAGCACAGCAAAGGAATTAGCAAAAATGGCAGGTAATAACTTGCCAGATCCCGATTTAGCTTACTTTGTAGCTGGTACGTCAGAATTTCGCGCATACTGGCATGATTTGCAGTGGGCGCAAAACTATGCGCGTTTCAACCGCGATGTGATGATGGCGCGTTTCAAACGCATTATCGAGAAACATCTAGCAGGTGGGAAGGCGACAAAGCCCTTATTAGAGGTAAATTGTCATCATAATTACGCCGAAAAAGAAGTGCATTTTGGCGAGGAAGTGTATGTAACTCGCAAAGGTGCAGTCCGCGCCCAAGAGGAAGACTATGGTATTATCCCTGGTTCAATGGGGGCTAAATCCTACATTATTAAGGGTAAAGGTAATGCTCATAGCTTCTGTTCTTGCTCTCATGGAGCCGGGCGTTTGCTATCAAGAAATAAGGCAAAAAATGTCTACACTCTTGATGATTTGATAGAGCAAACTAAAGGCGTAGAATGTCGTAAAGATACGGGTGTTTTGGATGAAATTCCTGGCGCTTATAAACCAATAGACGAAGTGATGAACAATCAAGCGGATTTGGTCGAAGTTGTGGCAACTCTTAAGCAAGTTGTTTGCGTGAAGGGATAAATGTAGGGTGGGCATTGCCCACCCTTGTTCATAAATATGAGGTCAGACAAAATCCAAATACATCATAATCTAAGTAATTATATCAAGTCAGCTTAATCACTTATCATTCCCTAAGAACCCCACCCCGGTAAAGCGTAGCTTTACCTCCCCTCCCCGCTTGCGGGGAGGGGATTAAGGGGTGGGGTGCAGTTTACGTGAGAATTATAAATAATGAACCGGACATGATATTAAGGTATTTCCAAATTAAAAAATATCCAATTAATTCTTGTTTAGATATTTTTATTCTTAGATTTGTTAAAAGAATACCTAAAGATATCTGTTCTTTTAACCCATCCTCTGTTTGACCAATATTGATTGGCAATGTCGTTATCAACAAAGACATCAATATGAGTTTTAAAAATACCAATTTCTTCAAGCTTGCTGAGACACTTCTCTACCAAAGTAGATGCAATACCTCTATTGCGATATTCAGGGGCAACGATCAGATGCTGTAGATATCCACGTCGGCCGTCATGTCCACACATAACACAACCAATTATTTTTTCATTGTCAATGGCAACGAAGTTTAAACCAGGATTTCTGAGGAGATATCGCTCAGTAGCTTCTCTTGAATCTGCATCTCTGACAGCAATACCTGGTGTGTCTTTCATAAGACGGAGGATATCATCATAATGATTTATGACCATCTCAGTGATGTGCATAATCTTATTATTTTTTAAGGGAACGCGATTATTCTGCCGCGATTGAGTGCCAAGCAACAGACAATGGCGCTGCTAGCCTTCTCTTATATCCAATTAAAAGGTACAACTGCAATACCCTCAATGCCGTCTTACTTCTTTTAGTAAAGCTTGTTTGACATAAAAGTAAAGTTTACTTTACTATAAGTGTAGCAGTAGAGGGGTGTCATGCAGATCAATAAGATTGCAAGCAATGAAAAACCGTCTACGCATTCTCAGAACTGACAGAAACTGGTCACAGGCGGAACTGGCGGAACGTCTGGGTGTAAGTCGCCAAACAATCAATGCTTTAGAAACAGGCAAGTATGACCCAAGTCTTCCGCTTGCTATCAAAATTGCTCAGCTTTTTCGCTGTCCGATTGAAACAATTTTCTTCTTCGATCCAATCAATCCGATCTCCGAAGGAGGTTCTATGTTTGAAAGATTTACTGCAAAAGCAACTCAAGTGATTATCCTTGCTCAACAAGAAGGTCGTCTCATGGGACATAATTTTGTGGGTACTGAGCAGATTCTATTGGGACTGATTGCGGAAGATACTGGCATTGCTGCCAAAGTTCTCAAGTCTGCGGGGATAAAACTTGACGATGCGCGCAGGGAGGTAGAAAAAATCATCGGTCATGGTGATGGAACTGGGGGTTTGGAGATTCCCTTTACTCCCAGAGCTAAATTCGTCCTGGACTACGCATTACAAGAATCCCGTAGGCTGCGTCATCACTATATTGGTACAGAACATCTCCTGTTAGGCTCACTACGAGTAACAGATGGGGTAGCAGTTCAGGTGCTGCAAATCCTTGGAGTAGACATTGAAAATCTCAGGGAACAAGTACTAAAAGAAATCATGCCAAGTGGAATTGATCCATTACTAATGGCAAGTAGCAGTCCTAGTCGAACCGACCGTAATGATGATTTTTTGAGTGAGTCTCCAGCTGACTTTACTTCTGGCGCAATTAGCGCTCGCTTTTGTGGGCTTTTGTTTTCCTGGGTAGAGCCGCGTAAGCTAGGATATGTTCTTAGTTCCAGCGCTGGATTTCAGCTTCCTAACGGAGATGTACTTGCTCCGCATATCTGTTTCTTCTCACGCGATCGCCTCAAGGGAGTTCCACGAACTTATCCAGAATTTTTGCCTGATTTGGTAGTAGAAATTAAATCTGCCTTTGACCGACTAATATCGGTGCAAGGGAAAATTATGCGGTTTTTAGAGTTGGGAGTGGGGGTAGCACTGCTGATTAACCCAGATGATCGCACCGTAGCTGTCTATAATCGCAACACAAAGCAGATAGTGACTATGCTGACGGATAGGGATAAGCTAACTATTCCAGAGTTATTACCTGGATGGGAAGTGCCAGTGTCTGAATTATGGCCCTCTGCATTTAATTCATAATTAAGACAGCGATTTTTTGTAATGCGATCGCATCCTGCCCGCCCTGAATATGAGACGGGTGGGGATACCCATCCCACAAGAAAATTTGGGATATTTTTTTGATTTGGAAGTCCCTTATTTTTGTGATGTGCTACTACTCTGTTAACTTTGAATTGATGGATTCGTAGTTGCGCTTAAACGCTACTACAAACTAATCTTTTATCCCTCAAAACAAATTTGACACAGTACTACATTGTGGTTTGCAAGATGTCAGTTGGCGTTTTAACGCCCTAAAAGACCGCTGAGCAAAGCGATCGCGCTCGGCGGTTCATTTAAAAAACAATTCTTACAACTCTAATAGGATTGCTATAGAAAACCTTGCCGCCACATTTGTTAAATACACAACATGCACAACTTTTAATGTCAAATTTTTCCAATCCAAACCTTAACCTAATCTTAATCAACTATATATCTTTAGAAGGGGGATTTAAAGCTTTATAAGTAGCATTGTAAAAAGTGTTAATAATCACCCTCATAAGTCAAGCATAAATAAACAAATAAATTACTGCTCTGTTTGGCTAAACAGAGTGGAAGCTGAAAATGTGGCTTTCCAATTGTTAGTTAATTCAACTTCAGGGACATTAGCAATATTTTCTAATAACCTTCTAGAGAATAATAACAATGCGCTTGAACTTTTTTGATTTTCGTTTAACTCATTGGGCTGCTGTTACTGTAACCGCGTTGACTGTTGGACTGGCATCTTGCCAAACCCAAACCCCAACAGCTGCGCCTGGAACTTCTCCAGCACCGGGAGGGGGTGGTGGTGCAGTAAATCTTAGTGGTGCAGGTGCTTCCTTTCCGAATCCTTTGTATCAGCGTTGGTTTTCGGAATATAACCAGCAAAATCCCAATATCAGGATTAGCTACCAGTCAGTTGGAAGTGGTGCTGGAGTGAATCAGTTCTTGGCACAAACCGTAGACTTTGCAGCCTCTGACGCGCCACTTACCAAAGAAGAACTTCAGAAATATCCACAAGGTCGGGGAGAAGCGGTTCAGTTACCCATGACCGGGGGTATACTTGTCTTTGCCTATAACCTTCCTGGCGTTGAGAATCTGAGGCTATCGCGGGAAGCATATTGCGGCATTGCCCAAGGCACGGTTAAAACTTGGAACGATCCTTTAATTGTCAAAGCAAACCCAGGGGTTAACTTACCCAATTCTCCTATTTCCTTCGTTCATCGTTCTGATGGCAGTGGTACGACTTTTATTTTCACCAATCACCTTGATGCAGCCTGTCCAAAATGGACAGCTGGGGCTGCCAAATCAGTATCATGGCCTACGGGGATTGGTGCAAAAGGAAATGAAGGAGTCACCGCCCAAGTTCAACAAACTCAAGGCTCGATTGGGTATGTGGAATATACTTATGCTAGGGAAAATAAATTAGCAACTGCCACTATCGAAAACAGAGCTGGTAATTTTGTTGAACCTTCAACAGATGCCGCAGAAAGAGCCATTGAAGGCGCTAATGTTCCTGAAGATTTTGGACTTTTGATCCCAGATCCAGAAGGAAAAGATGCTTATCCTATTCTTGGTCTGACTTGGTTGTTGTTATACGGACAATATGATGACCCAGCCAAAGCAGAAGCGTTGAAAAACACTGTTCAATGGGCGTTAAATGAAGGCGATAAATATGCTGAAGAGTTGGGTTATATACCTTTACCTGATGACATTTCACAAAAAGTAATTGCTGCCCTAGATACGATTAAGGTAGCTCAAGGACAGTAATACATTTTGGATTTTGGAAAATGGTTCATAGTTAATGGTTCATAGTTCATGGCTATTAACCATTAACCATTAACCATTAACCATTAACTATTCCTCACTACTAATCACAACAAAGGCAATAAAATCTCAAATTCAGTACCAACTCCAACCTCTGAACGTAAATAAAATTCGCCGCCATGCCTTGCTGTAATAATTCTATAACTTACTGTTAAACTAGTCTCTTTATCAGCCCTTTTTTCTCCAGAGAAAGACTCAATAATTTGTTGTTTCAACTCCTGGGACATTCCTGAACCATTATCGGCAATACAAATTGAAATCCACCGCGAATCAGATGCATTTGCAGTGGTGGCTTGTCGAGAAATTACCTTTGTAGTAATTTCTATGCGGGGTTTTTCGTTAGCCTTGTTTGTAACGTCTGGATTGAACTGCTGCCGTACTGCTTCATTGAGCAAAACATCTACAGCTTGACTAAATATATTCATAAATACCTGATATAATTGCCCAATAAAACAATTAACTGGAGGAAGATGACCGTAGTTTTTTATAATTTGAATCTCTCCTTTGATTCTGCTATTAATTAGCAAGATGATATGATCTAAACAGGCGTGTAAATCTGCGGGTTTAGGATAAACTTCATCTATGTAACAATAATTTTGTAAACTAATGACAAGTTTTTTTAATCTTTCTGCACCAGTACGGATACTGGCGATCGCTCGTAATAAATCTTGTTCTAAAAAATCAAATTCAATTTCTTTTTTGAGAGAAAAAATTTCTTCACAAGGATTAGGTAACTTTTGCTCGTAAGCTTCTATAAGTTTGAGCAAATCTTGGCTGTAGTTGGAGACATAAGTTAAATTACCCCAAATAAAACCTACCGGATCTAAAATTTCGTGGGCAATTCCGTTTACTAATCGCCCTAAACTCGCCATTTTATCATTTTGAATCATTTGCGCTTGGCTGCGTTCATAACGCACTTGGGTTTCTATTCCCCGAATTTGCCAAGAAGCAACACTTAATTCTTGCACATCTAATAATCTGTAGATATTAGGTGCTATTTGCACTACCACCGGTTCCGCCAAAAGTTCAGGCGATCGCCTCAATGCTAGTTGCATCGCTGTTAGAATCGGTGTATTATCAGGAACGAGTAAAATAGGCGTGCGAGCATAGCTGTAAACAATGCCTAACGGTTGTTGAAAAAACAACTCTTGTCCGTAAGGACGAATTAAAAATTCTAGTAGTCGCCGTCGCGAAATCATACCAGTGTAGTTCCCCTGTTCTAGCAAGATTACTCCTGGTAATAATGGGTATTTTTCAAAAATTTTTGCTATTTCCACACCAGTACAGTTGGTTTCGACTTGGAAATTGTACTGTGGTAACTCCTGGAGGGTGGATTCTAAACTAAGATCGCGATCGCTACCATTAGACAAAAATGGCGGTGAAATTTCCGAACTGAACTCTCGTATCACGGAACACCCTAAATTTTATAAAATAGGCAACCAATAAGCTAATATTTTAACTCTTGCCAGTCTGTGTTTGGGCATCGGGCATTGGGCATCGGGCATTGGGCATCGGGCATTGGGCATTGGGCATTGGGCATCGGGCATCGGGCATTGGGCATCGGGCATTGGGCATTGGGCATTGGGCATCGGGCATCGGGCATTGGGCATCGGGCATTGGGCATTGGGCATTGGGCATCGGGCAT
>JBHYDF010000047.1:0-47070 GCA_051861145.1 Nostocaceae cyanobacterium | reverse complement strand
CTAATGACTAATGACTAATGACTAATGACTAATGACTAATGACTAATCCAAAATCCAAAATCTAAAATCCAAAATCCTTATGGTTTCCACATCTAAAAATAGTCAAAATTTTGTCAAACAATTGCAAGCAGAAATTGAATATCCCCATGATGGAATTTTCAGCAAAGTGCTACTCAAAGATAAAGCTTGTCAATATACGCTCTTTTGTTTGACTGCTAATACTGATATTTCTGAGCATACCTCTACTCGTAATGCTACTATCAATGTAATTGAAGGAAGAGGTTTACTCACTTTATCAGGAGAAGACATTCTACTAGAACCAGGTGTGTTTGTCTTTATGCCTGCTAATGCTCCCCATGCTTTGAAGGCTGAAGAAAATCTGGCATTTCTATTAACGCTATCAGAAAATCCCCAAATTAATGAATCAGCATAAATGGTGATTAGTAACTACCCTAATAGTTCCCAACAAGACCATAAAATCATATCTTGCAGTAGTTGCAATTAGCCCAATAAGCCCTGAATTAAAATTCGGGCTGTGTAGAGACGCGAAATTTGAGCCAGCGCGTTGCGGGGGTTTCCCCCGTTGTAGCGACTGGCGTCGCGTCTCTACATTGGTTAAAAATCGACTAGACAAGAGTTTTAACCCATTTTAATGGGTTTGTCCCAGACGTGCCATGGCACGTCTCTACATAGCCGGAAATTTATTTCCAGGCTTTTCGTAATTGCTGCAAGATTTCAGATAAATTAGTTTTTGTCAATTTTTACCATGCTATCAACATTAAAAACTTTCACCCAACACACAGATTTATCTCAGTCCCAGTTAGAAGGGTTACTCTCAAAATCACTAACTGATTCTCTAAACTCACCTGAATTCCAGCAACAGTTAGACAGCTTAGACATAGAGTTGCTAAAAGAAACTTTACCTACAGCAGGAGAAGTTTTAGCTAAGCAACTACCGCCTTTTTATAATTGGTTGAAAAACGAGTTAGGTGTTCAACGTGTTCCTGATAGTCCAGAACATACAACAAAATGGGTAATTGGTTTCGTTAACAATCAGGAAAGCCTGACTCACTTAGTTGAATTACATCGTCCCGTACCACGTCTGGCTTTAGAAAATTCAATTCCTCGCTTGGTAGGATCGTTTGAAGAGGTAGAAGATATGCGGATTCGTCAGGAATGGCAAAAGGCGATCGCGATTCTTTGCTTACCTCTAATTGTCGATGCACAAGAACGAGAAAAATTATCTCTCGCACGCTGATAAATATTTATCCTCAAATAGGGGGATGAGGACTATGACTCAATCAAGCGTCAATACACCTAGCAACACCCAAGCTACTACAAAACCCAACCCCCAAGCATGGTATCGCCCAATGTTTTCTCCAGAACATGGAGTCTACGTGATGTTGCTAGTTTCTTTCTTAATTGGTGCAGCTGCTGCACAAGCTTGGAAATTATCAACAACGCTGGCTTTAGTATGTGCTTTTTGTGGCTTCCAGGCTGAACATCCTTTAGTAATGCAAATCAAGCAACGTCGCAGCCTCAAGCCACGTTTTCTCTTTTGGGGTGGGTTTTATGGTGTAATTTCAGCCGGAATTGCAATTTGGCTTTACCTCAGCTATCCAGTTCTCTTGTGGATTTATGCAGGTGCATTAGCTGCTTTAATTATTGATGCTTTATCTGTGATTCAAAGAGAGCAAAAATCCATTTTCAATGAACTAATCACCTTTGCTGCGGTTTGCCTTTCCACACCCTTCGCCTACGCTGCAACAACTGGCACGATTTCCACTAGTGTAATGGGATTATGGGTGCTAAATACACTTTTCTTTTCCAGTGCCATTTTCACAGTTAAACTGCGGAAACCTAAAACTAGTTCTGTAATTCCAGGGACAATTTATCACGCGATCGCAACTCTAATTATCGCCTTTATTTACTGGTTAGGTTGGTTATCTCCAGCGGCAGTTTTAGCCTTTGGCTTAGCATTAATTAAATTTGGCATTATTGCCATAAATCAAGAATGGTATCGCACCGCTAAAATTCAATATGCAGCGATACTTGAAAGCACAACAGCCTTTGCTTTTCTGACAATTGTTGCCCTCTCTGTTCTGCCTGCACGCTTAATAGTACTTTAGCCAAATGTATCATTTGACTACCTTTCAATCGAGTATGTTTGATTCCAGGTGAGCATACATCAAATTAATTACTTCTATGTGGAGAGGGCAATACCACCTAGAAGTATTTTCATGAAAGAAGTTCAAGGCAGAGACCACCATAATAAAACTTCTCATTAATGCGTGAAAGTGCTTTTGAGTAGATTCGCAAATTAATGGCGATCGCCATTAACAAGGATATTACTCACATTACAAAAGAGACAGTAGAAATTTCGCAGCCAGTACATACAGGATTTCGGACAGGACTATGGATAGTTTTGATTATGATGTGGTGATTATTGGTAGCGGTCCTGCGGGTTGTAGCTGCGCCCTCTACACATCCCGCTATAAATTGAAGACCATCCTGCTTGATAAAAATCCATCTGCCGGTGCCCTTGCCATTACCCAAAAAATTGCTAATTATCCGGGTGTACCTGGAGAAATGAGTGGGAATGAACTGCTCGAACGTATGCGTAAGCAAGCGATCGCATTTGGCAGTGTTTACAAACGTGCCCAGGTTTTCAGTATTGATGTCAAAGACACCCAGAAAAAAGTTTACACCCCAGAAGGCACCTTCACGGGTCGAGCGCTCGTGCTTGCCTCTGGGGCGATGGGTCGTACTGCTTCCATTGCTGGTGAAGCTGAATACCTTGGTCGGGGGGTGAGCTACTGTGCAACCTGTGATGCAGCTTTCTATCGTAACCGTGAGGTAGCGGTTGTCGGCATTAGTCACGAAGCGATTGAAGAAGCCCAAGTACTCACCAAATATGCTTCTAAAGTTCATTGGGTAACAGCTAAAGATCCAAGCAAGATGAATGGACATGTGCAGGAACTACTAGCTGAGCCATCAGTGAAACTCTGGAAAAAAGCCCGTCTGCAAGAAATCGAGGGTAACGACACTGGCGTTACAGGTGTAAAGTTGCTCTTGATGAATCAAAAGACAACTACTACCCTCCCAGTGGAGGGAGTATTTGTTTATTTACAGGGTGCTAAACCGATTACCGATTTTTTAGTTGGTCAAATCGAGCTGAAACAGGATGGAGGCGTTAAGGTCGATGAAATGATGCAAACTAACATACCAGGCGTTTGGGCTATTGGAGATATCCGCAACACGCCTTTTAAGCAGGCGGTAGTCGCAGCTGGGGACGGTTGCATCGCTGCGATGGATATTGACCGCTACCTGAAACAGCGCCGGAGCATCAAACCTGACTGGAGTTAAGGTCAACAACGATGACTACTAGCAACAGCCTTGAATGTCGGTATTTAGGTTGGGGCGACTTGAAGGAGTTTCGTCAAATACCTTTGGCTGACAATGAAGCTTTAATATACACCACTCCGATTGGCAATGCCCCAGTTTTGATACGCGGTTTTTTGAATTGCATTCGCTCTGAGGAAGTCAAAAGGAGATTGCCTGAACAATTTTCTGAGAATGACCTAGCAGGGGTTATGGTAGAGATGGTGAGAACTTTACCTGACAGTCTAATGGCAGAGTTCAATGAGTGCTTAAACAGTGATGGCACCCAAGTTGTTTGTGCTGTCATTAGTTGGTAAGCTGTTGTGCATTTAATTTGCATAAACTGGGCGGGCGAGACGCTCCGAAGTTCCGATCGTCCGAGCGGGGATGGCTGCAAGGCGCTTCGCCTTGCAGCGTCGGGCAAACGCCCGACGGCAAACCCTAGCTCGGACTTCTCTCCACCCCACAAGAATTTGAAAGAATTTAAAGAAAGCAAGTTAAATGTGCTTTAGCTTCATTGAATATGAGCTACCTCATAGACTGAATTGACCATTTCTGACAAATTGAAATTAATCACCAATTTCAACGTTGTGATTGTGAATTTTTTTGTAATTAAACCTGATTCACAAAATTTAGAGATTTTTAGCAAATTTTTGGAGGTTTGGCTATGACCAATACCACCTTGGTTGATGCCGATATTGCAATAGCACAAAAAAGGCGATCGCTCAGTTTTCCTGCTTGGTTAGTACTAATCTGCATCGTCGCTTTTACTGTTTTATTAGCAGCTGGGGCAGCTATTTGGAAAAATGCCCCTCCCGTGCCAGAGTTAATACGTTCTCCACAACAAGAAATCATCCTCACTAAGGCAGAAATTCAAGCCGGACAAGAAACATATTTAGCTCGCGGCGGTCAACATGTTGGTAGTGTCTGGGGTCACGGAAGTTACCTTGCACCAGATTGGACAGCTGACGTACTCCATCGTTGGGGTTTAGCCACTGCTGGGGTTTTATACAACGATAATCCTGATTTTTCACAAGTCGATTTAGAAGCCTTACCAGCCCCAGAAAAAGCGAGTTTACAAGCTCAAGTCAGCCAAGAATTTAAAACCAATCGTTATGACCCCGAAACCCACGAATTAATCCTAACAAACGCCCAAACTCAAGGATTAAAAAAAGTCTTCCAAGAATATCAAAAACTACTAGCTCACGGTTCTGCAATTCACTCAATTCCTGATGGCTGGTTCAAAGACAATACCCAAATTAAAAATGTCACAGCCTTCTTTAGTTGGACAGCTTGGGCAGCAGCCGCAAATCGACCAAACGCCCCATTTTCCTATACAGCAAATTGGCCTCACGATGATTTAATTGGCAACCAAGCACCAGGACAATTTATTATCTGGTCGATTGTCTCAATCATCATTTTAATTGCAGGTATTGGTGTATTTTTATTTGTCTACCTAACTCAAGAAGAAGCGGATGAAGTCCAGCCAGTACCAACACATCCAGCAGTGCGAATTCCTACCCCCAGTCAAAAAGTCACCTCGCTATTTTTTGGCGTAGCGATGACGATGTTTTTAGTGCAAATTATCATGGGGATGTTCACAGCCCATTATGCTGTAGAAGGAGAAGGTTTTTACGGTATTCCTCTGATTAACTTCTTGCCCTATGCTGCTTCTCGCACCTGGCATTTACAACTAGCTGTATTCTGGATTGCTACTTGTTGGTTAGCAGCCGGACTTTATTTTGCCCCGCGTTTCGGTGGAATTGAACCGAAATTTCAAGCATTAGGAAATACCGTTCTCCTGATTGCTTTAGCCCTAGTTGTCGTCGGTTCTATGATTGGGACTTGGCAAGCAGTAACGGGTGTTTTGGATGTCAAAAATAGTTTCCTTTGGGGACACCAAGGCTATGAATATATTGAATTAGGAAGGGTTTGGCAATTACTGCTAATTGGTGGCATGGTATTTTGGCTGTGGCTGATGTACCGTGCTTTCAAACCAGCTTTGAAAAAAGAGAAAAATCCCACTGGTTTGAGTCATTTTTTCCTCTACAGTGCGATTACAATTCCCCTGTTTTATTCAGTAGGTTTAGCGTATACAAATCGCACACCTTTAAGCATTGCTGAATATTGGCGCTGGTGGGTAGTTCACCTGTGGGTTGAAGGTTTCTTTGAGGTATTTGCTACCGTTGTCATTGCTTATTTGTGTAGTGAATTAGGTTTCCTCAAAAAATCTTCTGCTTTGCGTGCGACTTACCTAACTACAATTTTGTACTTGGGTAGCGGCGTAATTGGTACATTACATCATTTATATTTTTCTGGAACGCCGTCATTTATTGCCGCGATGGGAGCAGTATTTTCAGCTTTGGAAGTAGTTCCTTTAACGCTAATTGGTTTTGAGGTATTGAAGACTCTGAAATTATCTCAAGAAGCAGAAGGATTTTACCGCTGGCCCCTCCGCTTTTTTATCGCTACCTGTTTTTGGAATTTAGTCGGTGCAGGTGTCTTTGGTTTCTTAATTAATCCTCCCATTGTTCTTTACTACTCGCAGGGTTTAAATACTACACCAATTCACGCTCATGCTGCTTTATTTGGTGTATATGGTTGTTTAGCATTGGCGTTAATGCTATTTGCTTTGCGGGAATTTGTACCAGAAAAAGCTTGGAATGAGGGGTTATTGCGCTTTTCTTTCTGGATGATTAATGGTGGTTTAGTTGGGATGTTAGTTTTGGGATTAATTCCTAATGGCTTCTATCAACTAGCTGTGTCAATTAATCATGGTACTTGGTTTGCTCGTAGTGCAGAAGTAATTAGCAGTCCGTGGATGAAATGGACGGTATGGTTGCGAATTCCTGGTGACATCATTTTTGCCATTGGTGCTATGACGATGTTTGTGTTTACGGTCAGAGCAATTATTGCTGTCTTCCGATTTCCTGTTAAACCAAGACAGCCAGAATTAACCGCTGCTGGTGCTAGTGGAAAGGAATCTTGAAATTAAGTAAGTAGACTGACATCTTGCACTATTTTCAACAAGCATAAAATTAGCCCGGAAATAAATTTCGGGCTTAAAGCTAAAGTCGGTTAAAAACCGACTGAATAAAAATATTAACCCATTTTAATAGGTTTAAGCTTTTAGCCGGAAATTTATTTCACGGCTGATTGCTCTTGGCTGTTCACGATTATCACCACTACCTAACCCATACAGATTTTAGCTTGGAAGGTGAAATTAAAGCTTACCAAGCTATTGCCGATCGCTCTCCTAGTTTGGAAATCCAAAAGATTCTTTATTCGGAAATTGTCCTCAAGTCTGCCGCACACATCTATCTTGAACATGCTCCTCAACCTAAACTTGTTTTCGCTTAGCTTCTGAGTGGTTGATAACCATCTTAATCTATATTTCCTGATGCAATATCTTCCAATTTCTCAGCATCAAGTATGATAATCTTCCCACCGCGACTGTAGGAAATTACCAACTTGAGACTTTTAATTAAACGTACGCATTCTTCGTATGTAATACCAATACTGCGAGCAATACGATAATACGACAATTTGGCTTTTAAAGTTTCTCCTTCTGGACTTGATTCTGTTCCATGTTCGGCAGCAAAATATATAATTAACCTCGCTAGCCTGACAATAGCTCTTTCAGAAACTAATCCGTGAACTGTTTCATGCAGTTGCTGAAGTCGATTATTCAAAATCATTAACATTCGCAAAGCAATATCAGGATTATGCTGAATAGCTTTGAGTAAAGCTTCTCGCTCTACCATCAGAATCTCACAATCAGATTCAGCAATAACAGTGGCGGGAGAAATACCATTTCCCAAAAGTGCAGGCGCAGCGAAAATTTCTCCAGTAAAAAGCGTGCGCAGAATTGTTTCTTTGCCTGTAGTTGCTATTTTAGTAATTTGAATTCCACCACTAACTACAGCATACAGCTTCGCTGGAAGGCGATCGCCCTCATGCAAGATAATCTCTCCTTTGCTGTAGCTTTTCACTTGGGTGTAAGGTTGCAGGCTCATTTTATCTCTTGGTTCTAAACCTGCAAACACCTTAATTTTTGAAAGTTGTTCACTTGTTGCCTGCATTTTTTATCCCCTTTTCCTCTTCAGGATAGCTGTCTTTAAATATAGGGAGTAGGGAGTAGGGAGTAGGGCAATGGGCATCGGGCATTGGGCAAGAGGCATCGGGCATTGGGCAAGGGGCAGCATCGGCTAAGGGAAAAATCAGTACTTCAATTCCCAATTCCCAATTCCCAATTCCCAATGCCCAATTCTCTGCGTTCCTCCGCGCTTCCTTTGCTACCTGGTGCGTTTAAAAACGCTACGATTTTACGCAAAGCTGTACTAAGCAGCACAGGAGTAACACAGGCAACGCTAATTTTATCTCAAATGGCGATCGCCGGACGATGACCAATCCAAGGTTTTGCTGCTTCCAGTTGGGCTGCTATGCTAATGAGAATAGACTCCGCAGCGGGTTTTCCAACTAGTTGCACGCTCATGGGTATACCTCGCTCATCAAAACCCACAGGAAGTGCGATCGCTGGTTGTCCAGTTGCATTCGCTGGTGGACAAGGGGCAACCCATTTAATAATATTTTGGAATGTTTCTTCCGGACTCAGGTTTGCCCATTCACCTACACGGATGGGTGAATGCAAATATACAGGTAATACGAGGATATCAAAGGTATCAAAAAAAGCTACAATTTGCCGCGATACCATCTGCATCTGATAAACAGCTTGCAAGTATTCGCCAGCAGAACCTGTTCTTGCTAACAACCATCGATTCACAGGTTGCAAAGCTTCCGCAGGAATACCCGATGCAGCTACGCTAGATTGCCACACGAACTGAAACGGTTCAACTAAGCCGCTGAAATCTGGGCTTTTTTCTTCTACTGAGTGACCAAGTTCTTCTAATAACTTCACTGTTTGCAAGACACCTTGCTTGCAGTTAGCGTCAGCTTCACCGATGGGAGGAATACTAGTAGCATATGCTACTTTTAATCTGCCAATTTTTTCCTTGCTGGCGGTAAGAAACGATGGTTCTGGGTCAGGTAGCCAGTAGGGGTCGCCTGTAACATAGCCAGACATGATATCTAAAAGGGCAGCTGCATCGGCGACAGTACGGGCAATTGGACCATTGGTGGCAATTCCACTGAGGCGATCGCCTACGGGTGCATGAGTCACCCGTCCTCGTGCTGGCTTAATTCCCACCAAACCACAGCAAGCCGCAGGGCCACGAATTGAACCACCGCCATCAGAACCTTGAGCAATACCGCATAATCCGGCTGCCACTGCTGCGGCTGCACCTCCACTAGAACCACCGGAGGTATATTCCAAATTCCAGGGATTCCTAGATGGGGGAAAACCCGTAGGTTCTGTGTAAGGTAAAGAACCAAGTTCTGAAGTGGCTGTTTTACCCAGAAGAATAAACCCAGCTTTCTGAATCAGCGTCACTACACCATCATCAAAGTCAGTGATATTGTTAAGTAACGCTGGATTACCAAAGGTACAAGGGATACCCGCCACGGGGTTGAGGTCTTTAATCGAAATTGGTACACCAAAAAAGGGTGGTAGTTCGTTGCTAGTTGCCAACATTTCTGTTTTGGCTTTAGCATCGGCTAGCGCTTGTTCTGCCATGACTGTAAAATAA
Organism: Nostocaceae cyanobacterium; assembly: GCA_051861145.1. Classification (GTDB taxonomy): domain Bacteria; phylum Cyanobacteriota; class Cyanobacteriia; order Cyanobacteriales; family Nostocaceae; genus JBHYDF01. Next base: position 38,044 of record JBHYDF010000047.1, on the reverse strand, counting down.
CTACCCAGTTGGGGATTTAAGCGCTGAATTCTGTCTAAATATATTTGCACCAATTCCAGTGGCGACACTTCGCGACGCCGGATTAACTGCGCCTGTTCTAAGGCTGGGGTAAAAGCTAAATCAATTTCATTCATGCGTTAATTAATGCGATTTTTGTCTATTCCTAGCATTTTTTATGACATTTTTCACCTGAAATTGTTATTTGGGCTGAATTTTAGGAAACTTTAAATTATAGCTCAGTCTCCTCAAACTGCATCCGTTGGTACGAATACCTGATTTTCTTTTGATTGAAGGATTTAAAAGTGCGATAGGGCGAAGCCCGCGGATCATAAAGGCTTATCGCTCTGTTGTTACTTTTGAAAAATGCAATCGCACATTATTAGTCTCAATTCCCAATGCTAAAATTACCTACAGTTGATAAATAACGTTAGAGAAATGACTAAAAAAGAGCAAATACAAGCAGAAATTGACAACCTCGATGAAAAATATCTTGACGAACTTTATATTTTAATTAAAAATTTTACTCAATCCAAACAACAGCCTAAAAAGACTAGCTTTATGTCTAAGCTTAAACAAATCAAAATAGATGCTCCTGAAGATTTTGCAACCAATTTAGATTTGTATATAAGCGGGGAAAAGGGTGTCGAATCAGATATTTGTTGACACTTTATTTGTAGTGGCACTAATCAGCCCGCGTGGCCAATATCATCCCCAAGCCTTAGATTTAGCAGATAGATTTGAAGGCGAAGCGCTACTTACAACTGATGCAGTATTATTAGAAATTGGTAACGCTCTAGCACGTAGTTACAAAGACCAGGCAGTTGAGATTATTGAGCATTTTTTTACTTCAGACGAAGTAGAAATTGTCCGCCTCAACCCTGAATTATTCGAGAAAGCATTTACCCTTTACAAAACCCACCAAGATAAAGCATGGGGTTTGGTTGATTGCATTTCGTTTGTAGTCATGAGACAAGTGGGAATCACTCAAGCTTTGACTTTCGATCAGCATTTTTTGCAAGCTGGCTTTCAGGCATTGATGAGATAGGATGCTGCTAATTGAATTGTGTACAAGTGCGATCGCTCTGCTGTTACTTTTGAAAAATGCGATCGTCAGATATCTTGCACGTCTTTGCAATAATCAGGAGGCGGCAGCCCACCAAAACCTCGTTACCAGGTTCAACCTGGTAACGAGAATAAGAGCCTCTGGCTCGTGTTGAGAATGATGCAAAATATCAGAACGCTGTAATTTCTTTCTTTAGATAGACCCTAAACAAACCTTTCAAATTCAAGTCTCTCTCCTGAGATAGTCTCACTCTTTCTACTATAGGTAGTAGTATTTCTGCATATCCTTGGACTGCAAGACGCGAACCTGATAGGAAATATCAAGCACAATAGCAGCTATAGTAGTGCTTCTTGATTCGCATCATTTGTTCAATCTGTAGATTTTTTCCCACAAGCTACTCCGAAAACTGCTGTTAATCCGGAGGTGACTAAAGTTATGAGGAAATGGCGCTTCATCACCCTTTTATTTACTGCGCTCAGCATGGGAATGGCATTCTGTCACACGTTAGAAATGCCAGTTAAGATGGGTTACGATGGGTCACTGTGGACAACGGTCAACCAGAGTCTGTACCGGCTTTTCGGAACAGTCGGCGCGTTCGTCGAGGTTGGCGCAATCATCCTAGCAGCCGTACTCTCATTCCTTGTCCGCAAACGCCGACCAGCCTTCCAACTAACGCTGACCGGAACGGTCTTTTTAGCGTTAGCGCTCTTGGTTTGGTTCGTGTTCACCGCGCCTATGAATGCCGAAATAAGCCGGTGGACGGTTGGATCACTACCAACAGACTGGACGCGGGTACGCAACCAGTGGGAATATTCGCACGCGACACGCTTTGTGCTTCAACTGATTGGGTTTAGTGCGCTCTTGTTATCTGTACTGCTTGAAACACCGAACAACCATCTTCGCGATCGCTCTGGATTTCGTCAAGCGGAGTTAGAAGCAACCCGACACTGAATCAACCAAGCTCAGAACCTGATCAATCAAGCTCAAAACCTGATTAACCAAGCTCAGAACCTGATTAATCAAGCTCAGAACCTGATTAATCAAGCTCAGAACCTGATTAACCAAGCTCAGAACCTGATTAACCAAGCTCAGAACCTCATCAATCAAGTTCAGAACCTCATCAATCAAGTTCAGAACCTGATTAACCAAGCTCAGAACCTCATCAATCAAGTTCAGAACCTCATCAATCTAGCTCAGAACTTCAATCCCGCCAAAAATGTAGCAACCCAGCTAGCAGCAACTGCACCAACAAAGAAAATTATCATCGGCAACAACCACAACCAATTAGTAAAAATTGACAGAATTAAGGCACTACTACCTAAAAGTGCTAAAAAAATGGTGTAAGCTGCCATTAACTTTCTTGTCCAGCCTTGTTCGCAATGAAATGTTGCTGCTGTTGGTATCAACAATAAGCCAAATACAATTGCTGCAATTAAAGCTGCTATCTTCTGAGTAAACAGGCACACTAACAAGGATATAATTGCTGTTAAAAAACCAGCACCCCACCAGTTAGATTGCTGAATTTCTGCTTCTGAAAGTGCCAAACGTCCAAATTTATCAAACCGCAACAGCAGAGTAAACAATGGATCGGCAATCCAACTCAAAATAACAAATAGTAAATAGACAATTAACACCAGCAATACTAATTCTTTCCAACCCGCATAGGCTAAACTTCCTAGCAAAAGCCGCACGGCAAAAAACAAACTAATAGTAAATATCCAGCGCCAGTAATTATTCAGCCGACTTGACCAAAGAAAGTAGCGCAGCATTAATCTGTAAATAGGGTTTTTTGCCTTCAGCGCTTCAACAATTCCTTGTCTTGCCCATTCTAAAGTTGGGTTGAGGCGCAATGCTTCGCGAAAATATCCTAACGCCTGCTGGGGACATTTGCCATGAGAAAGCAAAATCCAACCAATGCTGGAGTAAGAAACCGCATCTTGAGGAGAAGTGGCGATCGCAATTTTGATAGTGGCGATCGCTTCTTCTCCCCGTCCCAATTGTGACAGCGACAAAGCACGGTAATTTAAACACTCTACGTTTGCGGGTTCTATTTCCAGTCCCTTTGTAGCTGCATCCAATGCCTCTTGCCACAGTCTTTGATTATACTTACATCGTGCCAGCAGGACTATGCAGGAAACTTCGTAGGGGTTGAGGCGAATAGCTTCACGAATTGAGTTTAGCGCTACAGCAAATAAAAGGCGTTCGCAAAGAATATACCCCAATACATAGTGTGAAAATGACGAACTCGCAGCCAGAGTAATCGCTGTTTCTGCTGAGTCCGTCGCCTCCTGATATCGCTGCTGAAAACTCAAGCACAATCCCAACAGAGAGTGAGTTGCTGCATCATTGGGATACTTTGCTAAAGCTTGTCGCAATTCTTTCTCCGCCATCTGATAGCGAGATTGTTCTAGCAGCAGCGTTGCTCGTTCAAAGTGTACGCGCATCACAGTTGCAAATATTTCAAAATATCGTCGTACAAGCCGCCTTCATTGGCATACAGCGCGTAGTTGCGAGCTGTAGCAAACCACTCTTTGCTAGAAGGTTTTACTGTTGCTACCATCGCTACTAAATCCTTTGTCGCCAGTGGGTGCAGAAAACCCGTTTTCATTGCTTCTTGGAGTTTTTGCTCTATTGCCAAATCAACTACCGCTTTTAAATCAGCACCGGAAAATTTCTCAGTCTTTTTACTGATGTGATTGTAATCTATGTTTTCTACAGGTTTGTTTTCACACAGTATTTGTAAAATTGCCGCTCGTGCCGTAGCATCTGGTGGGGGAACAAAGAGAATGCGATCAAAGCGTCCTGGACGACGAAATGCTGAATCTAAGTGCCAAGGAGCGTTAGTCGCCGCCAAAATCAACACTCCTTCATTAGAATTGGTTGCGCCGTCTAGTTCTGAGAGAAACTGGTTAATCACCATACGACAAGAACTTTGCCGCAAATCAGTACGATTAGCAGCTAATGCATCAACTTCATCAAAAAACAGCACACAAGGTTTATTTCGCCGCGCTTGTTCAAAGATTTGGTGTAAATTGCGTTCGCTGTTCCCCAGCCACATATCTAGAACATCGTTGATGCCGACAGAGATAAAATTGGAGTTAATTTCGCCAGCAGTTGCACGAGCTAGGTAAGTTTTGCCACAACCCGGCGGCCCGTACAGCAAAATTCCACCGCCAATGGTTTTACCGTATGCTTTGTAAAGTTCTGGTTGTTTGAGTGGATAGATGATTTTGAAGCGAATTTCATCTTTTACCGCCTCCATTCCTCCCACATCTTGGAAGGAAATCTGCGATCGCTCAAGTTTTTCATTAATGATGCTGGGAGAATCAAAAGCCGTGGTGCGGATTTTGCCGTATAACACATTTTTGATGCTTGTGTCATCATCAATACCTAAGAGTTCGGCAAAAGCTGGATCGGCAACTGCTGGATCGAGAGCGATCGCACTACGATACTGACTCACCGCTTGTTGTACTGCACCTGCATTTAGCAACAAATGCGCATGTAGCAAGAAAGCTAGTGCCGGACAGTCAGCATACTTAAGTAAATCTTCGACAATCACCAAAGATTGAGAGTGCTTGCCTTGTTCGTAAAAACACCTTGCTAAACCGAGTTTTAACTGATTTTCTTCTGGTGACAAGTATAAAGCTTGACGATATTCTTGCTCTGCTTCTTCAAATTGTCCGAGACTGAGGAGCGTATCTGCCAGGTGTTGCCTAACTGGTACATTATCAGGAGCAAATTTTAGCACCTCGCGCAGTGCCCTAACCGTATCATGGCTGGTGGTCATATCGATTGAACCGAGTATTTAGGATTACAGCAAGTAGTGAGAAGAAATAATGACCATAATAAGCAATTTACAATTCAACATTTAAATTACAAATGCTTATAAAGCAAACCAGATAAGTGTTATAGCTTTTTATAATAAAATTTTTTGTAGTGAGGAACAATAATAACAGGTAGATATTACGTACGTATTTCCTACGTATACTAATTCCAAATTTTGCATTATCCTAAGTAATATCCACATCTTCCACCCAGAGAAGATGACTGGCAAAAGAGCCATTAGTAAGTGCGTTGTAAAATTGGCGATCAGCTGTGACGAGTTTGCATCCTTCCGTAAAAGCAAGAGCTAGATAAAAACAGTCATCTACAGTCCTTGCTAAACTGTTAGCCATATCAACAGCGGATTCTAACAAAAGTTCAGAAGGATAAGTCTGCAACATCACAGCCTTGAAATTATGTATAATTTGGCGGCTAGTTTCCGGAGTGATTTCTCCTAGCTGCACCTTTTTCCAGAGAATATTACCAAACTCAGGTAGCAGTAAATCTGGGGCTATTAATTCGCGAGTTCCGTCCAGAAGGCGAGCCGCTTTTTCGCTGTTAATCTCCGGTATAAACCATTTGACAGCAACACTGGCATCAATAACGTACCGATTCACCATTCTCTGTCCTTGCGTAGGAGTTCAGCACTATCGGTATGGATACCACCAACTAACTGTAGCCGCATTCGGAAAGCGGCCTCTCTTGCCTTTGCCATGTTGAATTGTTTACTTGAATTTGGCTCGGTTTTTACTGCCATCTCCAAAATGTGTTTGACTTCCGCTTGTAAAGAGCGGCCATGCTGTTGGGCAAGGATTTCCAGCTTTTCCAGGATGATGGGGTCTAGGTCTTCAACCAAGACTTGAGCCATAGTTGATTTTTTATATACCTCGAATAACTTTTTGAGATTATAGCTTGCTGTGGTAGATACACTTTGTAAAGATAAGGACAAAGAGCGATCGCGACCTTTAGAAATAGGAAAGGAGAGCGATCGCACTTGTTGGTATTACTGGTAGCGATGAGCAGTAAAAGAGGAAGCATCCCAATTTTGAAAAAATACTTGTTAAAGACTCTTCTCAGTCCTCTTCTAGAGGAATGCGCGCTTTCAGACAGGGATTTAAATCCCTGGCTGGCTGGCTTATGTGAAAATTGGTGTAAGTATTTTGGGAGTTGCAAACGTGGCTTGGGTAGCAGGCGATCAGTTGCAAGGTGGAAAATACACTATTGAAAGAGAATTGGGAAGGGGACGCTTTGGCATCACCTATTTAGTCAAAAACAAGAATGGCGATCGCTTAGTCATTAAAACACTAAATGATGACTTGCTCAAGTCCCTGAGCCAGTCAGAACGCGAACGTTTGGAAACGATGTTTTGGCAAGAAGCCGTAAAACTGACTCGATGCAAGCAATCGACACGTTGTTATCAAAACACCCAATGAATATCTCAGTTATGACCCAGAGTATGACAAGTACATAGAGCGATTTATTGAAGAAGGGCAGATACTAGCACGCTTATCTCAAGATGCCCATCCCCATATTGTCGGAGTGATTGAACTATTTCAGGAAGGTAGCACTCATTGCTTAGTAATGGACTTTGTGCCAGGAGAAAATTTGTTTGAGGTAGTCAGATGCAAGGGAAAATTACCAGAAGCAGAGATTGTACCTTGTATCCGTCAAATTGGGGAAGCCTTGATGGTAGTGCATCAAGCAGGGTTAGTACACAGAGATGCCCACCCCGGAAATATCATGCTGCGGAGGAATGGCAAAGCGGTTTTGATTGATTTTGGCATTGCTAAACAAGTAGTTCCCTCAACCCTGAGTTCAACAAATAAGGCTGGTCATGATGGGTTTGCGCCCTATGAGCAGAGGGTTAGGGGCAGTCGAGAGCCAACGGTTGATATTTACTGCTTAGCTGCCACACTCTATTATGCTGTGACAGGTCAACGCCCTATAACTTCTCTGGCTCGCAAGCTCGATGATGCTTCCCTGACTCCACCAAAACTAATTATTCCAATTATCAGTGACCGATTAAATGAGGCAATTCTTAAGGGAATGGCGCTGGAGGCAAAAGACCGTCCTCAGTCAATGCAGGAATGGTTGGCAATGCTAGAAGCACCAAAAGCGACACCTCCACCGGCAGTTGAACCAGTTCACAGAACAGAAGTTGTTCGCCCCAAAGCTAAGCCGGAGTCTAAGGCTACTCCAAATAAACCAGCGACTAAATCACCTAGAGTTATTCCCTGGGGCCGGTTGATTGTTGTATTATTGAGTTACCTATTGATAGGCTATTTATTCGCCGCATCTAACACCCCGTTTTGGGCTGCGGCTGTAGCTGGGGCTGGGGCTTGGGCTTGGGCTGTGGCTGGGGCTTGGGCTGTGGCTGGGGCTGTGGCTTGGGCTGTGGCTGGGACTTGGGCTGTGGCTGGGGCTGGGGCTGTGGCTGTGGCTGGGGCTGTGGCTTGGGCTGTGGCTTGGGCTGGGGCTGGGGCTGGGGCTTGGGCTGGGGATAAATTACTAGAATCCTTCAACAAGTTTCATACTTTTCTGATTTTGGCAGGCGTTTCCGGTCTAGGGTTGGGTTTGGGATGGCTAGGACACTGGATCTTTACCACGCGCTCATAGCTTGATCAAGCTCCAGAAGATAATTGAACAAAGTTGTATTGGATGGAGAAGCGATGTTTGACGATAAGCCTCTGGGCGTCTGCGCACCTTTAAGCCAAAGACCAAAATATTAAGCTTCTGGTTCAACACCAAGCGATCGCAACTGTTCAGCCAAACGATCAGCTCGTTGGCGTTCTTGTTCAGCTCTTTCTTCCCCAGTCAACAACAAATTACCTTGCAAATCCCACCAGCGTAGCCAAGGTAATTCCACATTTTGATATTCTCCCTGCCAAATGCCTAACTCAACTCCCAAAGGTGTAATGGGATAATGTCCTCTTTCATTAGCAGGTAATAATTGATACTGTCCTTCAATCAGATGATAGACTTCTACACTGGCTTTTTTCACTTCATAAATACCATAGAAAGGAGGACGAATCACCTGCTCATAAATCCAAAATTTACCCTTCCAAGGAGTTTTGTCTCGTTCCTCAGTACTATCCCCAGAAACAAATTTTAATACAATCAACGGGGCAATAAACTCTTGCCAAAGCACATAAGACCTTCGCGTTTGTCCATCGAGCAAAGGCGGTACATTTCCTACATAAAACCAATCCGGTGCTTCTGCTCCTTTTTCCGGGGGATCAGTCAAGCGCCAGTAAATACCTAAATCTTGGCCAATACAATATTGACCATCTGGATGTAATTTCTCAACAACGGGTTTAATCGAGTCAGTCAGTAAAATGCTTTGAGGATGCTCTTGCCAATTTTTCACAAAAGTGCCGTCAGACTCTGGTAACTGCGTATGATCGGGGAAAGGGGTGAGAGTGTTGGGTGAATTGATTGCAGAGGTCATAAGGCTACCTTTGCAGGAATAAGGGTTGTTTTTTAGTTTAGCAATAGAGGCAGGAAAAGAGCGATAAGCCGAAGGCTTAAGGGCTTCGCCCTATCGCACTTCCCCGAATCAACTAAGAAATGGGGAACATTCCAATTTTGAGAAAATACTTATTAAATAATCTTCCCAGTCCTCTTGTAGAGGACTTCAGCTTTCAGACAGGGATTTAAATCCCTGTCTGTCTGGCTGTCTGACTGTCTGTCTATTGATGCGAAATTAGGATGTTCTCAAGAAATGCGATAGGGCGAAGCCCTTAAGCCTTCGGCTTATCGCTCACCTCCTTTACCTTGCTACTACCTGATTAACTGGCGTGACTCCCGCCATATCCAAAATTGGCACAATCAAATCTTCCCGCTTCACCGCCATCATATGCACACCCTGACACAATTGCCGTGCTATCTGCACCTGTTCAGCAGCAATTTTCATCCCTTCTTCTAAGGGATCTTTTGCTTGCGCCAGCCTATCAATAATATGTTGGGGAATATTTACACCTGGAACACACCTATTAATAAACTCGGCATTTTTTGCCGATTTCAACAAGAAAATTCCTGCTAAAATTGGCTTGCCAGAGCCAGCCGCTATATTGTCCATAAACTTTTCTAGCAATTCAAAATCAGTAATTAATTGACTTTGAAAAAACTGCGCTCCTGCTTCTAATTTGCGTTCAAATCGTTTTTGCAACCCCGACCAACTCCCACATTGTGGATCTACCGCCGCACCAGGAAATAAATCCAGCGCTCCATCTGTCAAGGGTTTATCGTTACAATCAGAGCCATGATTCAGTTTATGAATTATTTGTAAAAGGCGCACAGATTCGCAATCAAATACACCTTTACAATCGGGATGGTCGCCAGCTTTCACCGGGTCGCCGGTCAAAGCTAAAATATTGCGAATACCCAGAGCATGAGCGCCCATTAAATCGCCTTGTAAACCAATTCGATTGCGATCGCGACAAGCTATCTGACAAATCGGCTCTATTCCGTGTTGCAGTAAAATTGCTGACGCTACTACTGAACACATCCGTAATACTGCGCGGCTACCATCAGTGATATTGACGGCATGAACCCTCCCCTTAAGGGTCGCCGCCATTTTCAGCATGTGTTCAGGATTACCGCCTTTCGGTGGTGCCACCTCGGCGGTAATCAAAAACTCACCAGCTTTCGCCGCTGTACGGAAAGAAGTTAAAGAAGTTGAATTTGTCGTATCAAACATAACTATGAGGATTTCTGTCCTTGGGTACAGCTATAGCACAAGATACCCTGAACAGAAATCCTTATAAAGGCATGGAGTACCCCATAGCGGCTTTGACATCACAGAGAGTTTGGTTGGCGATCGCTTCTGCTTTTTGCCTTCCCTCCCGCAACACCGACTCCAGATAGCCTTTATCGTCCATTACTGCCTGATATTTCTCTTGGATGGGTTTAAGGGCATTTATCGCCGTTTCCGCTAATAAAGGCTTAAATTGCCCCCAACCCATATCCTGACATTCCGCCGCTACTTCTGCTTTGGTTTTACCAGAAAGTAACATATACAGCGTTAATAAATTGTTACATTCTGGGCGTTCTGGATTATCAAACTCCAAACCGCGAATCGGATCAGTTTTGCAACGCTTAATCTTTTTGGTAATCTCATCCGGCGGATCTAGTAAATTAATCCGACTCCCCTCTGACGGATCGGACTTAGACATTTTCTTAGTCCCATCCGTCAAACTCATCACCCTTGCACCTTCCTTACGGATTAAAGGATCTGGCAATTTCAGTACCGGCTTATCTGGCTTAGCAAATTGATGATTAAACCTGTTGACAATATCCCGCGTCAATTCCAGGTGTTGCTTTTGGTCTTCACCTACAGGCACTTTATCTGGTTTGTAGAGCAAAATATCAGATGCCATTAGCACAGGATAGTCTAACAAGCCAGTATTCACATTTTCACCCTGCTTGACAGACTTTTCCTTGAACTGGATCATATCGGTCAGCCAGTTAAGGGGTGTGATGCAGTTGAGTAGCCAGGTAAGTTCAGCGTGGGCAGGAACGTGAGATTGTACAAAAATAGTCGAATAGTTTAAATCAAGACCACATGCTAGATACAGAGCAGCTAAAGTGTAAGTATTAGTTGCCAGTTCTGCTGGATTGTGGGGCACGGTGATGGCGTGCAAATCAGCTATAAACAGATAATTTTCGTACTGGCTTTGACCTTCTACCCAGTTGCGAATTGCACCTAGGTAGTTGCCCAAATGTAAATTACCTGTTGGTTGTACTCCAGAAAGAACTCGTTGCCTGCCCGACATAACGCAAAATGATAGATAGATTTTCAGCTTTTTATAATAATTATCCTGAAAACCCCGGAATTTAATCATTAAAACCAAGAAGTTTTAATGATTAAATGTCTTTGAAGCCGGGGATAAAAGGTAATTGTAGTCTTAAGGCTACTGTGATAAGATATCGAGTATCAGTACAAGATTTAAAAACCTACCCCTGGACTGGGGGAAAGTTCACGCCTGAAATATCGTAAGGAGATATCACTACGCCCTTTGTGGCAAACGTGGTGAGCCTGGGAACCTGAGCAATCAGGATATTAAGGCAGTGATGTCTTAACAATCCCTGTGTCTTTAGACCGGCGGAGTGTCAACTTGTAAACATACTCAACAATAGCTCATTTTAAAGATAAGAAAGTCCCCAAATCCGAGGAATTAGGGGACTTTTTAATTTAATAGGGTTTAATCTAAATTCCAAGCCTGGAATGTATATCACACATTCAGCAAGCTACTCACTTCCTCTAGCATCCACTTAGCACGGTACAAGGCAAATAGCTTTTCTTGTTGAAACCTACCTGGATAACCTATCCGTCTACCCTCTAATGTTGCTCTTAGCAGTGCTGATTGTTCTGGTGTAGGTGTTCCCGGTAAATAGCTTCATTTATTGCCTTTATTGCTTCCCAATGAGGTTTTTTCAATCCCTCACCTTTATGCATCTGACGAATGGCTACTGTTGGGAGTAATAGCAAAGCATTGATGTAATCTGCTTTGGTTCTACCTTGTCCAATAGGCTTAATGCCGTAGCGAAAACATAAGTTTCTTAATTGTAGTAGAGTTTTGATTTCAAGTTCTGAACGTGTAAACATAGTAAATGTCCATTGGTTAAAAGTGGATGTGATAGGTATGCTTCCGGCTAAGTTGTCATACCTATCAATGACACTTTATTCACTCGCTTCCTTATGATTCAAGCTATATTGATATTTTGTAACAATGCCCAATCCTAAAGGGACTCCAGAAAACCTTAAGCCATTTAAAAGCGATAGAGACGAGCCTTTAACTGAAAAAATTAACTTACGCATCCCAAAATCAATGAAGGATGACTTAAATAAAGTTGACAATTATCCAGAGTTTTGCCGTCAGGCAATCCGTAAAGCACTTGATGAGTATTTATACTTAGATAGTCAATAGTCAATAGTCAATAGTCATTAGTCAATAGTCAATAGTCATTAGTCATTAGTCAATAGTCATTTGTCCTTTACTAATGACCAATGACCAATGACTAATGACTAATAACGTATATTTAGTTTACAAAAATCAACAAAAATTAAGTTGCAGTCAGAAAAATTAGCAGTAACCTGGAAGTTAATGAATTTTTTCACATTCCGGGGTATGTGCTGTATGAAAGCTTTACTACTCTGGCCAATAATGCCCAATTCCTTTTGGTCTTACCAGGAAACGCTCGATTTAGCAGGTTTACGTGCTACTAATCCGCCATTGGGTTTAATTACAGTTGCGGCGATGTTGCCTGCTGATTGGGAAATTCGCCTTGTAGACCGCAATGTCCGTCTCGAGACAGATGACGATTGGGCGTGGTGCGATTTGGTCATTATCTCTGCAATGGTTATCCAGAAAAAAGATTTTTGGGAGTTAATTCAAAAGGGAGTAGCTTTAGGTAAAAAAGTCGCCGTGGGAGGTTCTTTCCCGACATCAGTACCGGAATTTGCACAAGAAGCAGGAGCGCATTATTTAATTTTAGATGAAGGGGAATGCACCATTCCCATGTTTTTAGAAGCTTTGGCACGGGGAGAGGAAGGGGGTATTTTCCGCGCTACAGAAAAACCCGATGTAACTCAAACACCAGTACCGCGCTTTGATTTGCTAGATTTAGATACTTACTTAGCGATCACAGTACAATTTTCGCGCGGATGTCCGTTCCAATGTGAATTTTGCGACATTATAAATTTATTTGGTCGCAAACCACGCACGAAAACACCAGAGCAAATGCTAGCTGAGTTGGAAGTATTGTATCAAATGGGCTGGCGACGCTTGGTATTTATCGTTGATGACAATTTTATTGGCAACAAACGCAATGCCAAAGTTTTTCTGCGTGCTTTGATTCCCTGGATGCAAGAACGCAACTATCCCTTTATGTTGCTCACAGAAGCATCTCTGAATTTAGCAGAAGATGACGAGCTAATAGACTTGATGGTGCAGGCTGGATTTACGATGATATTTATGGGTATTGAAACGCCAGACGTAGAAAGTTTGACGGTAGCCCATAAAGAGCAAAATACACGTCAATCCCTGGTAGAATCTTGCGACAAAATTACGCGAGCCGGACTGCAAATTATGTCCGGCTTTATTATTGGCTTTGATGGAGAAAAATCAGGAGCAGGACAGCGAATTCAGGCATTTGTCGAAGAGACAGGAATCCCGCAAGCACACTTGAATTTGCTACAAGCATTGCATAATACCGCTATGTGGAACCGTTTGCAAGGGGAAGGAAGGTTAAAAGAGGGATTAATGGATTTCTTGGGTTCCCAGAAAGCTTTGATGAATTTTGTACCGACTCGTCCGTTGGAAGAAATTATCAGGGAATATATCCAGGCTTTCTGGAATTTGTATGAGCCGATGCCCTATCTCAAACGCACTTTCCGCCACTTTAACATGATGCAAGGCAAGCGCCCCAAGAGCAAACGTCCCTTTACTTGGCACGAAATGAGCCTGTTTCCAAGAGTTTGCTGGCGACAAGGTGTAATGCGATCGACACGTTTCCGCTTCTGGTGGCAATTTTTAGCGATCGCACTCACGAAACCGCATTTAGTTTATGACTATTTAGCGGCTTTGAGTTTCGGCGAACATTTCTTTAGTTTCCGTCATGAAGTGAAGGCACAATTAGAAGCACAACTGGAAATGTTACAGCAGCAACAAGCACAGGAGATGGAGGAAGAGAGTTATCAGTTGTCGCCTGCTAGTTAAAGGGTAATTTTCTCACGCAAAGGCGCAAAGACGCAAAGCGCGATCGCCCTTTTTTCCCTTGCCCACCATTCTCGGATTTGGTGGGCAATATTTACTCTCATATTTATTTAAAATTAGGAATAGATGTTATTGAAATTTGACAAGTAAAATATGCATTCTATAACAGTTAATGTGAATGAATCACAAATAAGTGTCAAAGAATTATTATCTCTTGTACAGGAAGGGAAAGAAATTGTGCTGGTGGAAGGTAGCACACCCATTGCACGTCTAGTAGCTATAGAAATACCAAATTCACCCCGTACAGCAGGATTACATTCTGGGGCAATTTGGACAAGCGATGATTTTGATGAGCCATTATCTGATGAATTTTGGACAGGAAGTGTATGAAGTTATTGTTAGGTACTCATACCTTCATTTGGTGGGATAGCGAACCAGCTAAACTATCGCAAAATGCCTGGTTATTGTTGCAAGATAAATCCAATACTGTACTATTAAGTGTAGCAAGCATTTGGGAAATGCAAATTAAACTTCAACTTGGCAAACTCAAGTTTAATCTGCCTTTAGCCGAACTAGTTGAAAGTCAACAAAGAATCAATAATATAGAAATACTTCCTGTTAACCTTAATCATGTTTTAGCCTTAGATAGTTTACCTAACCATCACAAAGACCCTTTCGACCGCCTATTAATTGCTCAGGCAATTATCGAAGATGCTTTTTTAGTTAGCTGCGACCTTATTATTGCTAGGTATCCGGTTAAGCTAACCTGGTAGCTAGTACCGCTTTGCGGAATTCAAAATTCAAAATTCAAAATTCAAAATTAATACAACGTAAGCTTTTCGTCAATTTTGAATGGGTGCTTTATTTCCGCCACGCTGTACTAGCCAATGAATTCTTAACAAATGTAATGTTTTCCATTTGCCTAAAATACATATTAGGGACAATTCATGAATTGTCCCTAATTGTCCCTGATTTTTGATTGTCAATGTTATTCACTTGCTACTCAAAATTGCAACAAATAGGCTCAAAACTTGGTCTAAATGTGCTTATGAATTTTGCTGTTGCCAATAGCGATAGGCTGTATACGCCATAGTTACAACTCCTGTAACAATGGCAGATTCATCTACTTCAAATAGGGGATGGTGTAACGGGTAATTAATCAGCCTATCTTTAAAGCCTACACCCAAGCGAAACATTGTACCGGGAGCGTGTTCTAAATAGACAGAAAAATCTTCAGCGCCAAGAGACGGTTCAGGTAAAACTTGTACGCGATCGCTCCCCCAAGCTTCTTCCGCAGATGACTGCAACAACTGCGTCAGGAAATAATCATTTTGTACGCTCGGTACACCCTGACGATAATTAACTTGATACTTAGCGCCGTAGCCATTGCAAACGCCAGCGACGTTTTTTTCAATCCAATTTGGTAAATTAGCACGGGTTTCTGGGTGGAGCGATCGCACGGTTCCCAATAATCGTACTTTGTCAGCAATCACATTTGGCGCTCTACCACCGTCAATCTTTCCTATACTTAATACCACAGGACGTAAAGGATTTTGTGTCCGACTAATCGCCTGTTGCAGTGTGGTAATTACTTGTGAGGCAATCCATATCGCATCAATTGCTTCATGGGGACGAGCACCATGTCCTGATTCTCCGAGAATGATAATCTCTAATTCATCAGCCGCTGCTGTCAAAGCACCATAACGTACACCGATTGAACCGGCGGAGATAGAAGGAAAAACATGAACACCTAGTACCCCGTTCACATTTTCCATAGCTCCATCTTTCACCATCCAGCTTGCCCCTTGGGCGATTTCCTCTGCTGGCTGGAATAAAAATCGTACTTTCCCAGATAACTCCTGTGCTATCTGAGATAGTATCATTGCTGTTCCTAAGCCTACCGTGGTGTGAACATCATGACCGCAAGCGTGCATGATGCCTTCTGTGCGAGAGGTGAACTCTAAACCTGTGCGTTCTTGAATTGGCAAAGCATCCATATCGGTACGAATTGCCAAAATGCGATCGTCTTGACCGCTACCTTGCAGTTCTGCGATTACACCAGTTTTACCCACCCCCTCTTGCACATGGAGACCACTGGAAGACAAAACTCCAGCTACATAGGCAGCTGTTTGATATTCCTGTCCGCTGAGTTCTGGGTGAGAGTGAATATGACGACGGATTTCAAGTAGGCGGGGAGCGATTGTTGTTGCTAAATCTTTAATTTGGCTAAGCATTTTTCAATTTTGTTTACGTACTTTTTTGCATCATAAAGAAGTGTTAACGAAAAATAAGTCTAAATTTAAAATTTATACTAGAGTACCGAACCACGGTCAAGATCCTTGCGAAAGATAATTTCGTCAAAATTACAATTAAGCAACAATCCATCCCTTCTGGATATGGCCGAATGCGAATTGCTGAGGGATTTTCAACAAATAAATTATTCAATATTGTGGGGTGGGCCGGACAACCCGCCCTTGACCTAGGGCGGGCTGTCCGGCCCACCCCACAAGAAATAGTTGGATATTTTTTTATTTGGAAGTCCCTGAAAATTCCAAATTGTAGGTGGGGCTATGCCCTACTTCCTAGCGCTCTTCCATCACTCTCAAGAGCGAGTATATTCTGGAATCCTTACAGCGAAAGGCTTTACGCAATAATCAATGTTTCAGGCTTTGTGTGAGAAATTAAAGTCCAAATCCCTAACAGTGTCTAGGTTTGGTGATTTTGGCTTTGATTTTTCTCTGGGCAAAGTGATGGAAGAGGGCTAGGATTGGTGGGCAATGCCCACCCTACAAATATTCAGGAACCCCTCACCGATTGCCTTTCTTCCTTATTTAAGGTGAATAGCAGGTTGAACCAGTTGTATTCTCGGCTCTAAACTTATTACATTCACTTTGACCTAAGCGCTGTAATGACCACCAATAGGGTTTGTCAGAACTGACAACACCATTAGGCAGAGTTGTCAACCGGAAGTGTGCGCCTCGAAAATTGGTTAATTGCCCTTGGGAACCCTTTAAGTTAGCAGCTTCCAAATTAGTACCGACAAAACTAGTGAAAGCCAAATTCGCATTTTCTAGAGATGCCGACTTCATATTTACACCCGTCAAGGAAGCGCCTGCTAAGTTTGCCCCATTTAGTATCGCAGCTTCCAAATTAGCACCCGTGAGATCCGCATTCGACAGATTAGCACCAGATAAATTTACTGCCCTCAAGTTAGAATCTCGCAAATTTGCCCCAGCTAAGTTAGCTTGAGTTAAATCAGCTCCACTTAAATCACACCGAGAACAGGAACCCGTTGCTTTCAACTGTTCCAAGTCTTGTTGATTAAATGCAAAAGCTTGTTCCGTAAACCCTATACAAGCTAATAAGGCAAAAGCAGCTACAATTGTGTATTTCATATTTTTTACCTGAAACAGTAAGAAGGCTCACACTGTACCTGTACTCAGGGAGCGTGCCCTTGATCAATTGCGAGTGAGACTCAAAGTGTGGTCTGATCAAATTCGAGTGTAACGAGAACAGGAAAAGACCACAACAACGAGACGAATAAAGTATTTGATAGAGGCAATCCCCAATGAATTGGGAAGCCTACACGCTCACCGCAAGGGAGCGTGTAGGTAGTTCACAGTAATTCTCTTGTTGAGATTTTGGCAAAGTTATGTATTGTTATAGTATAGGACGTTGTTAGAAACTACTCAGCATAAAGCAGGAATGAAGAAACTGTAAAACTACTGTAAATTAGAGAGTTTCGGCTGGTCAAATTCAAACATTATTCCTAAAATAGGAATATCAATATTTATACAGAAACTATATAGGCAACGAATTATTACATCTCTCCTTGGCATGAGTTTAACTTGGCAAGGAGAGATGTTTATTTTTAACAGTTACTCAGTATGAAGTAACGGCAAAGAAACTGTGAAAGTACGGTATTTTGTAGAATTTTGACTAGTCAAAGTTAGACACAGTTTCTATAATAGAAACATCAAATCTTATACAGAAACTATATAGCCAACCATATATCCCCCCAAGCCAAATCAAGCAGCGGCAAGGGGGGATATTTATTTACTTGCTGTTGATTCAACCCATTGAACCGGGTATTGCCCATCTGCTTTCTTTAAAAAAGTGTCTAATTGCTCAAGTGATAATGGCTTTGGCATGGGGTAACGTCCATCCAGGTTCTTCATATCTGTATAGTGACGGACAAAGGAAGCTAAATCATTGGGGTAAGTTTGTTCATTCACGCCCAAGAACTGTCCGCGCTTTTGTGCCCGATTTAGGAGCGATCGCCATTGTTCAATCTCAGCAAGCCCCAGTGAACGAATGCCATTAGAAAACAAAGTTAAATAGATTTCGTCATAGGGTTTGGTTCCATCAAGATAGTTACCGAGTCGATCAGCAGAGGTTTGATCGTTAAACACTATCCAGTAGGGAACGAGTCCAAGGCGCAATGTTCACCACGGTTGCAGATACACAAACGATTCAACAAATAATCATCACTCGGTAAGCCTCGTTGCTCATACCACCATCGATAGAGATCCGCCACTAGAAAACTTAATCTGCGCTGGTTTCAAATGGCGACGTTTTTCACCTTCTATCAAGAATAATACGGGAGGGCGAGAACCCCTACCTTTTAAGGAGGGGATGAAGCCCGACCCAGAAGGGCTTTAGCCCTGTGTTTCTCTTATTTACCTTTTTGGTTTTCAATATACTTTTTAACGACCTCAGTGCTGACTTGACCTGTTGACGCGACAAAGTAAGTCGGAGTCCATAAAGCAGGTAGTTTTTTTAATTCTGGAAATTCTTTTCTAAGATGATGGGACGCTCTGCCTTTAACCCACCTTGCAATATCAGATGGTGATTCATGAGTAGGGGCATTAATAAAAAAGTGAACATGATCGCTTTGTATCTCAAGTGCAATCAATTTCCATCCATGCTCAGTGACTAAATCAAAAATAATCTCTTGCAGTCTTTTTGCAACATCTTTTACTAATACTGGTTTTCTCCTTTTGGGGACAAAAACAAAATGGTAATTAATTGACGAAACCGAGTTTTCAGTGCGTCGATATTCGTAGTCTTCTAAGAATAGTTTAGCCATCTGTTTGTTGTTGACTCGAAATGTAGCTTCTAGTATACTCAGCAACAGGAGGTGAGTAAACTGTATAGAACAATTCCTGTTAAAGCTAAGTTTACGGATGAAGAAAAAGCTTTTTGGCTAGATCAATGCCAACACTCTAACAGCTTGATAAATTGCGCCATTTACCATGCTCGTCAAACTCATTATGCACGTCTTGAAAGTATGGATAATGCCTTTACAACTTACTGGCGTGGTGATGAATTACGTAGTGGGTGGAAGACTTATTACTGCCAAACAACTTACCCGGAGTTGGATAAAGTTCTTAAGGAAAATCCGCATTACAAAGGGTTAGCAGCGCAGGCTGCACAACAAACTTTAAAGTTAGTTGGTGAATCAATAACTAGTTATAACGGTTTGGTAAAAGCTTATTATAAAGATGTACAGACGCGCCATGGCGCGTCTGTACATAGACCTTCTTTACCTAAATATCGTAAAAAAGGAGGTTTAGCAGCAGTTACTTTCCCAAGACAAGCACTCAGTTTTAGTAATGGGCAAGTCAGACCATCAATTAGTAAAGAAACCAAACCAGAACTAATTACTGAAATTAAATTACCTCTACCAGATTTCATCGATTCTGATTGGGTAAAAGAGGTAACAATTCGTCCAAATTCAGGTGAATTATGGATTGACTGGGTAATTGATGATGGAAAACAACCGATTGAAATTAACCCAAATCTTGATTATACTCAAGCGATTAGTTTAGATCACGGTGGCACAAACTGGTTAACAGGTGTATCAACTCGTGGAACAAGCTTTATCATCGATGGTCGCAAACTCAAATCAATGAATCAGGGGTATTGCCGTCTTGTTGGGAAGTTAAAACTTGGGAAATCTGATTTTTATTGGGATGCTAACCTTGACCGAATACAGCGTAAACGTAATAACCAAATGCGAGATGCCATTAACAAAGCTGCACGTTTTATTATCAATCGCTGTTTGAATGATAAAGTGGGCAATCTTGTTATTGGCTGGAATGAAGGGCAGAAAAATGGTTCCAACATGGGTAAATGTGGAAACCAAAACTTTGTGCCGATTCCTACTGGTAGACTGATTGAACGTCTTAAATATCTAACTTGTGAATACGGAATCGTACTCACAATTACTGAAGAAGCTTACACCAGCGTTGCATCGTTTTTAGATGGTGACTTAGTACCGAAATACGGTGAAAAACCCGAAGGATATAAGCCATCAGGTAATCGCATTACACGCGGAACTTACCGAACCAAAAACGGAATATTAATCAACGCAGATGCAAATGGCGCTGCCAATATTGCGCGAAAAGTAGCTACACAGCTAGGCATTAACCTAGCCGAGGTAGTTAGGGCAGTCTTGACACTGCCACAACGGTATGACTTGTTTAATCGCTTAGATAAATCATATCGTAGACGTTGCACAGATGGGCTTTCAGCCCTCGGAGCAACAACAGTCTAGAATCCCCCTTTTTCTAAAAGGGGGAGATGTCAACGAACGCACTGCGCAATTAGTGTTGTCCCGCGTACTCCATGGACCTATGGTGAACCGTATTTGAGCATCCTGCGTCGATTTCTTCAGTTGCGCGATCGCTTAATGCCCTACTTTTACACGTTAGCTTGGGAGACTACTCAGAAAGGATATCCACCTGTGCGCCCGCTATTTTGGTCAGATTGGATGGATTCACAGTTATGGGATGTGGAAGATGCGTTTCGACCTAGCGCAAATTAAGCGTGTCCGGTTGGTGCGTCGCGCTTCGGGGTATTACGCTCAATTTGCTATCGATATTGACCTCAAAGAAGATAGAGATATCAACGCAGCAATCAATATTTTGAGGCTAGGACTCAGTACGGTAGGGCATACCGGAACGTCGCGCAGGCGTGATTTGCCCTCTTGGGCGATTGGTGTAAACCTGTTGTTTAACGGCGAGTCATTGAACCAAGAATCCCCGTGTCTTTAGACACGGGGAGTGTCAATTCCGCCAACCCAAAAACTTCAACCCTGGCACAACTAAGTAGTAACTCACTCCTAACCAGAAACTAATAAAGACACCAACACAAACAAAAAAAATAATCTTCTGCGTCAAGTCACTCCAACCGGTAGAACTAAATAGGTCAAACACAGTCGGTGAAAGCCCTATACTCATCAAAAAGGCAAATGGGATAGCAGTACCAAATGCAGCAATGACAGCATGAACTATATGATGGCTGCGAAGACCTAAGCCAAGGGTAAGCAGAGAAACTGCGGCTAAAATCAATCCCACCACCCCTTCTGCCCTATCTTTTGGTGTCATAATTTGCAAAACTAGCCAGCCGAAGCTATAGCTAATTATCCCCATTAGGGACGCTACACAAAACCGCCGCTTTTGACCATAACCCCCCGCCGCTACGAGTCCCCATGCAGTTCCCAAGCCAGCACCTGCAAATATAAGTATCTCTGACGCCAAGACAGCTTGAGTATTTCCCAGTAATACGGTTAAGTAATTGTATATAAATTTACTAAATTCCTTTCCCCAAAAAGAACCAGCGAAAATAAATCCAATAATTGTACCTACAGAAGCGCCGATAGAAGTCAGAAGCATCGCCCAAATTGTATTTAGACAGGCTCGGATGACTTTAAATATCCCCTTAAAAATAAATACAGTAATATTACGTATAAACTTGATAATATCGATAACAAATTCTTGAATGGCTTTTTTGATAGACAAGAAAAAAGCCAGAATCGAGGATAGTGCTGTTGTAATGCTGGATGGGGTTCGATTGGGACTAGCTAGCTTTGTACTGCTGGATGGTTTAGATGATTTAGAAATTTGTGCCAACCGTTTGAGGATGATAGCCGCATTAGTGGGACGCGATCGCGCATCTTCCTTTACCATCTCATCAAGCAAATCAGCAAGCTGCGAATTAACATTAATCTGATTGCGCCAGCGTAACTCTCCAGTGATCGGATCTTCTAAATCCACCGGATGCTTACCCGTCAGTAATTCAATCATCGTACGACCGAGGGCATAAAAATCAGCCGTAGGTCCGACATTACCACCAATAACTTGTTCTGGAGGACTGTAGCCAGAGGAAAATAACTTGGTTGAACGCGACGGAGAACCAAATATTGCCGCGAATTGTTTCGCCCCACCAAAATCAATCAGTACCAGTTGATCCCCGCCAAATAGCGAAGGAGTACGCAACATCATATTAGAAGGTTTGATATCGCGGTGAATGATATTGCGTTGGTGCAAATGCTGTAAAATCTCTATAACTTGAGTTAGCCAATTTATCACCAAATCTTGAGGACATCCTTGAGGATACTGTTTTTGTATCTCCTCCAGAGTCTGACCGTTGATTTTTTCCATCACCAAACAAGGTAAAGCCGTCTGTCCTTTGGGATGAGACCAATGGCGTTGAAAATAACCATCCGGTTCGACTTTAGGAACACCTGGATGGCGCAAATTGATGAGAACAGTTGCTTCTTGGGCAAATAATTCCAGCGCCTTTGGTGAATCTTCTATTAGCACCTTTAGCACTTTTTCTGTTTGCGTTTTTTGATCCCAAACAGTGTAAATTTTGGCAAAACCACCAGACCCCAAAAACTGAAGAGGGACATAGCGATCTATAAGCTGTAGAGGTGCGCCACAGCTATTACAGAACTTGTTTCCCCAAGGTTGGGGATAAGGACGCTGACATTCAGGATTTATGCAGTGAACCGCATTCGTGTTCGACACAACCGCTAAAAGACAATGGCTTAGTTGATTGTACACAACCAGGGAATAGGGCATTGGGCAAGGGGCATTGGGAATTGGGAATTGGGCATTGGGAATGGGGAATTGGGAATTAGTTTTTTTACCCATGCTCGATGCCCGATGCCCGATGCCCAATGCCCAATGCCCTATTCCCTAATAGCTAAATCCATCCCAAGCAACGGGAAAAGTATGCTCTGATAGACAGGACGATTTGCTATTTTGGCTGTAGGTTTCTTCATCCAGGACTTTGACGACTTTATTATAAATTTCTTCTGCCTGTTGGGGGGAATCTCCTATGCTAGTTAATCCCAATTTGCCAAATTGGGAAAGACATCCCATCAAATGAAATACTGTACCTGTTTCAGTGCCAGTGTCAAAGTGCAGCCTGTGATGGGCGATGATATCCATCAAGTCGTTGGGTAAAAGTCCTTGATAGCGGTCTTTTTGTAGGTTGTCGGTGGCGATATAGTATTTGGGACGCCCTTGCTGAGAGTAAAATAATCCTGTGGAAAGTTCATAACGCCCATTTGTTAATAATTTGAGGGTCATGAAAGGATGGGTAGTGCCACCTTTACGCAAGTTAATTTCAATTGCCTGGATATCCCACTTTCCATCTCCCTGCTTAACAGCAATAAAATCGACTCCGTATCGCTCTAATGCGCCTTTTTCTGCCAGTCTTCTGCCAATTTTTAACCCTATCTGCTGCAATTGCAGGCGATAGATTTCATCGGCGGGAAAGCGACAACCAAGATAAATTTGTCCGTCCGGACCTCCCAGAATTTGGTCATGGGTGGAAATAATTTCCACTTCGCCTAGGGGTGTGATGCGTCCTTGCACGCTGGGCGATCGCTTTATTTCCCCTTCCACAAATGCTTCGACAATTGCCCCTAGTTCGGTGATCCGTCCAGAAAAATTCTCCCAAGTCTCTTCTTTGGCTTGAAAACGCAACTTCAAAAAGCGATCGCTTATCGCTGCTACCCTTTCGGCATGAGAACCATTACCAGGTGCTAAATCCATAATTGGTCTTAAATCCAGCAGCGCATTTCCTTCTCCGGAAACGCCTTCATTCAGCTTTACCACCATTCTTTTTAATGTTGGCTGGCGTTCCCACAAATCAGCAGCAGCTTCAGCTAACTCAGCCGCATTCCAAATCCTCTCGCTACCATCTGGATGGGGCACTCCACTTTCTGCAAAAATCTGCCTACTACCACTTTTACTTCCCCAAATCTGCAAATCTGGGTCGGCTGCATACAGTGGTACGCCCAATTTTAAAGATAAATCTGCTTCTAAGTGGCTAGAATTATAACATATCATTAATGATTTGTCCAGTCTTAAAGCTTGACGAATGCGATCAAGTAAGCGGGGGCGTTCTAGAATTTTTTGAGTGAGGGGCTTGAGGGAGGAATCATAAGTAGAAAGTAGTAGCAAACGATTGCGAGCGTGAGAAAAGGGAATTCCCGGTAAAAGTTGCAAATAGTAATCGACAACACTAGGATGTAGCGGTACAGAAGTAACATAAATCAGGCGGTTACGCGGGTTCCACAGGCGAATCAAGGAAAATAGCAGTCGTTCTTCATAATGCTCGTGTCCTTCGACCTTTTTAAGTTCTCGCTGGTCGATACTGAGAGAAGGAATAACTAAAATATCGACATCGCTGTTGATCGAGCCTTCGACACTTTCCCAGCGATCGCGCAAAGTTAGTTGAAGATCCCGGAAATTGTTAGTCTGTTCTAAACCGGTAGAGTTCAGGATTTGCATAGCACTACCCCTGCTTTGCTCCCTAGGCACATTTTCTTATTCTCAGATATATCCCAAGCAATAATAAGATGCCGATAATGTGCAACACTTCTTTGACTTACTTCTTTGTCGGATATGAATATTTGCTCCCAATCAGGGAAGAAATTAGCTAAGGCGCATTTAATTTGCATATCTCAAATTTACTTAAAACTAATTAATACCTCTACCAATTTTCCTATTACCCTACAAAAGGGTAATTTGTAACCGTACTTTTCATCTTCCTAGTGACCAAGGAAACTAAGATGAATATAAGTGAATCAAGCAGAAGTAATTAAAAATTACTTTGAGGGTTCGGAAAAAAGGTAATTGATTATTGGGGATCGGCTCAATATACATCATCGATTACCCAGAGGCAAAATTCAATAGTTAATTTTATTGCCAAAGATATACTTAGGAGAGTGAATTTTGATGCAATGAATCTACTTCCGAAGAATGAGAGATTTAAGAATTGCTTTACATCTTAAGAGTGATAAATTACAGCAATATAAAAATTAATTTAGAGGTACGAGCAAGGAGAAATCCTTCATCACGGTAGAGTTGTGTAGTGATGTTCCCTTGTCAGACTAAGAGCGTGCTTTAAAAGGTGTGGGGAGTAATTTTTTAGCCTGTATACAGTTGTTTTGGCAATTAGTATGCTGCTAAACGCTCTAGAAGGGGGAGAAAAATCTAAACTCACAAACGCTTATAGGGTGCAAACACAAGAATTAAGCCTTGGATTGACTTTTCGATCCAAGGTTTAATTTTGAAATGTCATTAGTCATTAGTCATTTGTCATTTGTCCTTTGCTTAAAACCAATAACTACTTTATCTATTTTTGAGGAAATTATTGTATGCCAGAAGAAACATTACAACCGCCACAACATCAAGCACAACAACCAGGCGTTGAATCAGAAATGACGCCAAAACCAAAAGCGGACGATCGCCAGTATCAGGGAAGCGGCAAATTAAAAAATAAAGTAGCATTGATTACTGGTGGAGATAGTGGTATTGGTCGTGCTGTAGCGATCGCATTTGCCAAAGAAGGTGCAGATGTGGCGATACTTTACCTCAACGAACACAACGATGCAAAAGAAACTAAACATTTAGTAGAAGCACAAGGACAGCGTGCAGTAACTATAGCTGGCGATATTGGTGATGAAAACTTTTGTCAGGAAGCCATACAACAAACAGTAAATGAGTTTGGCAAACTAGATATTTTAGTAAACAATGCTGCCGAACAACATCCTCAAACAAGCATTGAGGATATTAGTAAAGAACAGTTAGAACGCACTTTCCGTACTAATATTTTTTCAATGTTTTTTCTGACAAAAGCAGCGATGAAGTACCTTAGAGAAGGTAGCGCCATTATTAATACAACTTCAGTTACAGCTTATAAAGGTAATCCACAATTACTTGATTATTCTTCTACAAAAGGTGCAATAGTTGCCTTTACTCGTGCCTTATCACAGAGTTTGGTAGAAAAGGGAATTCGTGTTAATGCAGTTGCTCCCGGTCCTATTTGGACACCTTTAATACCTGCGACTTTTCCAGAAGATAAAGTTGCCAGTTTCGGCAAAGATGTCCCAATGGGACGACCCGGACAACCAGAAGAAGTAGCACCTAGCTATGTGTTTTTAGCATCAGATGATGCTTCTTATATATCCGGTCAAGTGTTACATCCCAATGGTGGTGTAGTAGTCAATGGTTAGGAGTTAGGAGTTAGGAGTTAGGAGTTGGGAGTTAGGAGTTGGGAGTTAGGAGTTGAGAGTTAGGAGTTGAGAGTTAGTGGTAAAAATTAACAATCAACAATCAACCGCCAACAACTCCTAACTCATAACTCATAACTCCTAACTCCTAACTCATAACTCATAACTCCTAACTCTCTACTCACCCATTGGAAGGATGAGTTAATTTTGAATGATTGCTAATCTAGCAGAGAAAACCTAACAAATAATAAATGCGACCATGCCATCTCAGATACCACTGTGCGGTAGAGAACTAGTAGATTGTGCAAGAGCAAATGCCAAGCAGGGAATTGAAACCGCTGCTTACCAATGTGGTTATGGTGATGATCTAAACACCTTTTCACAAGAACTGCGTAAAGCTTGTGAAGACATGAATTTACAAGTAACAGAACTTACTGAACTGATTACTGACCAAGATATAAAACTAAATATAGGCACTGGCGAAATTGTTGCACCCGATACAGCGTCGGAGCTATAATTAGAAGTTAAACTTGCCCACCCAACCAACCTAGCTTCGCTTCGCTACGTTGGTTGGGTGGGGCTTTGATATTAAAAATTTCTTTTTGATAGGGACGAATAAAGTAAAAATAGGGCGGGTGAGACACCCACCCCACAAGAATAGTAAATATCTTGTGGGGTGGGTATCTTACCCGCCCTAGTCAAAAAAAAGCATTTTATGTTTAATTAATGGTTCATAGTTCATAGAAAAAACCATTAACCATGAACCATTAACCATGAACCATTAAAAACCTCATTTTTATGCTTATTTTCACCCATTTGCTTAATTAATCTTTTCCTTGCGCCTGATTCTCTTTAAAGCTATCTTACAGGCTTATTTTCGCAAGCGAACAAATAATCTCTAAGTAATTGCCGTATTTTTCCGTATACGCTTGTATCTTTCTAGCTTTTGTTTTAATCTCAAACCAAGGGTATAGTCATAGGTGGTGCAATGTCTGAACCTCAAACTCCTCAAAAGAAAGACCGTGCGCTGGAAAAAGCTCTGACCAATAAACTCATCAACGATTATTTTGAAAACTCGGAAAGCTGGCTGCGAGCGATTTTACGGATGTGCATCTTCTCTTTGGCTCACTTGGACGGACAACCTGTGTTTGTGGTGGAATGTCCTAATCAAGCAGTAGCCAAGCGTTTAAGCCGTAAAACCTATCCTTTCCGAGGGATTGTATACTATATAACAGATAATTTAAATACTAGCGATCGCAGTTTATTTTGTTATCAAGAAAGCAAAGAGGGCCCTTGGCGCTGTTTTGACACTAGCACTAATTCTTGGATCACTTTGAGTAAACCGCAAAAACCAACTGCGTCAGCGGATGGTTAAGAAATTTGGGGAGTAGGGAGTAGGGAGTAGAGGACAAGGGGACAAGGGGATAAGGAGAATTTTTACCCCCTTCCCCCACTCTCCACTCCCCACTCCCCACTCCCTAATTTCTTTGTCGTGTCACCAAACCACCGACAAACGCCCCTAAGATTGTGCCAGTCCATAGTCCTGATGTGCTACCTTGCCATATTGCCCCTGGTGTTTCCCAAGCGCTACACATTTGTTTTAAACCCCACGCTTGGTTTTGACATTTCTGGCTACGGAGACTTAAACTGATTTGCCCACCAATGTAACCACTAGACAAGCCTGACAGCAGTGCTAAAAAGGTACAAATTAAAATTCGGTTTTTAGTCATTGGTCATTTGTTATGGGAACACGGTTTGATTGTTGCTAATTATACTTAAAATTAATCTTTGACTAGATGATATTTAGGGTTTGAAAAATGTCAATCTCCCAAATAAATACCTAAACCACGAGCAGTTTTAACTAAAGTATCTTCTGGGTTAACAGCTCTATACTGAGCGATCGCTTCAGCAATTGGCACAGTGAGAACCTGGCGATTTTGCCAAGTTACCATGTAGTCATATTTACCTTCTGCTATGAGATTTACCGCTGCTACACCAAAGGCAGCTGCCACGAGTCGATCTAGTGGTGAAGCGGTTCCACCCCGTTGGATGTGTCCTAACACTGTGACTCGCGTTTCTGCACCAATGCGATCGCTAATTTGATCAGCTAAGTATTGACCAATACCACCATATCGAGATTGACCCAAACGATTTGTCATTGTGAGAGTTTCACCCTCAGCCGTACGAACAGCCTCGGAAACAATAATTAAACAATAGTTTTTGCCTTTGTCTTGACGCTCTTTAATTTTGTAGCAAATATGGTCAATACTGTAGAGAATTTCTGGAATTAAAATTACATCTGCTCCCCCAGCAATTCCCGCAGCAATGGCAATGTGTCCCGCATCACGACCCATCACTTCTAAAATGATGACTCGACTGTGAGAAGCAGCGGTAAAATGTAAGCGATCAAGTGCTTCTGTAGCAATATTAACTGCCGTATCAAAACCTATGGCATGTTCGGTAATCCCAATATCATTATCAATTGTTTTGGGAATACCCACTAAATTAATACCGCCTTGTTGTGCTAAGCGACGGAGAATAGCCAAGCTACCATCGCCACCAATCCCAATCAAAGCATCTAAACCTAGTTGATGATAGCCTGCAATGATTTCTTCTGAGCGATCGCATAAACTGCCATCAGGCATAGGAAAAGCAAAAGGATCGCCTTTATTAGTGGTTCCTAACATTGTCCCACCAGAAGTTAACAGCGGGTCAACTTGGTCGATTTCCAGTTTTGTAAATTGCGGTGGACGCGCCATTAATCCCAGAGTTGCTTGACGAATTCCCAGGACTTCCCAACCTTTTCCACAAGCACAATGGACTACAGCTCTGATGACTGCATTTAAACCAGAGCAATCTCCTCCACTAGTAAGAATCCCAATACGCTTACATTTTTCCATATATTTTTTGACATTTCCAACATGAAATATAGCAGTTTTGATTTTTTGTGAGGTACAGCCTATCGTAGGGGCACAGCAATGTTCCCTACCCATCTGCCTAACGCAAACGAAAAGCGCTATATGTTTAGTAGTAGATTAAACTGAATTACTTTTCTTCAGTCTTCTTGGCCTGCGTGATAACTAACTTTTGCAAGTCGTTATTACTTGGCAACTTTTCCGACTGCTTGCAGATAGCCAAGGCATCATTCCATACCACGCGGACACAACCAAACAGCTGAGCTAAACTCTGTTGCTGTTGGTCTGTCGGGTAGAAACGGAATTGATATCTTCCTTTAGGACGGGGCTTGTATCCCATTATTTTCGGTCAAAATAACTTATCTGTAAATTTCAGGTTACTTGGTGCAAATGCTATCTCCCTTTAGGGAGGCGCACTTGCACCTTGGCCCTACCAACCACTAACCACTATCCACTATCCACTAATATTTCAACCTGTATTTCTCATTCCAGCAGCAATACCATTTATAGTTAACAATGCCCCACGCAGTAACTCGCCCTTACTGTAACGAGAGTGAATAACCCCAGAGGTGGCGATATTCTTCGACTGACGCAAACGCTTGAGAAGAGAAACTTGAATCAAGCCTAGCGGTACAATAGTACCGTTGCGTAACTGCACAGAGCGCTGCAAAACTGGATCGCCATCTAAAAGCCGTTGATGTTCGGTAATTTTTAATACTAATTCCCGTGTCAGATAGTATTCGCTGGAAATTTGTGCAAATACTTTATCAAACCGGGGTTTGTCTTCGGGATGAGACAATTCTTCGACATACCGCCGCGCCATTTGCAAGTCTACTTTTGCCAATGTCATTTCAGCTTTAGAAATCACCATTTTGAAGAAGGGCCACTTCATATAGAAGTATTGCAGCAGCTTTAAGTGTTCTTCGGGTTCTTCCTTGACAAATTCTTGCAATGCTGTACCGACACCGTACCAGGAAGGTAGCAAAAATCGGGTTTGCGTCCAACTAAATACCCAAGGAATTGCCCGCAGGCTGGTTAAACCTTTGTTTCCGGAGGGACGACGCGCCGGACGCGAACTAATTTGTAATTGGCTAATCTCTTCAATGGGGGTAACTTGGTGGAAGAAGTCGATAAAATCTGGTTGTTCGTAGATGAGAGAACGATAATGGGTGCGCGATCGCGCTGCTAATTCTTCCATTATTTCGTTCCAAGGTTCGATATTATCAAACCCAGTTCCCAAGAGGCTAGCTTGCATTACCGCAGTTGTAATCGTTTCCAAATTATACAGAGCTAAGTCTCGCAAAGAGTATTTGGAAGCTAAAACTTCTCCCTGTTCGGTAATTTTTATTCGCCCATTGATACTGTGACCTGGCTGTGCCAAAATCGCCTCATAGGCTGGACCGCCACCACGTCCAACAGAACCACCGCGTCCGTGGAAAATTCGCAGATTTATACCATATTCTTCGGCTATTTGTTGCAGTGATTTTTGGGCTTTATGAATCTCCCAGTTACTGCTTAAAAAGCCAGAGTCTTTGTTACTGTCAGAATACCCCAGCATGACTTCTTGCAAGTTGGGAGTTAGAGGGGATGGGGGGATGGAGGGATGGGGGGATGGGGAGGTGGGGGGAGAATCTTGACTATTGACTATTGACTCTTGACTTTTAACAGCAGCATAACCACCTGCTAATAAAGCGCGATATAAAGGTAGTTCAAACAACTGACGCATCACGCTGCGGGAGCGTAGCAAGTCTTCTACAGTTTCAAATAGGGGAACTACTTGAATACTGCCTATAGCTGTACCGGGGTCATAAAGTCCAGCTTCTTTTGCAAAAAGTAATACTTCTAGTACGTCGCTGACTTGGCGGCACATACTGATAATGTATGTTTTGCAGATGTCGCTACCAAATTCCTGTTGCAGCGATCGCACTATCCGCAAGGTTCCAATTATATCGTTAACTTTCTCAGAAAATGGTAGTTGTGCGGGTATTAACGGACGGCGAGTTTGCAATTCTGCAACTAGCCAAGCGACTCTTTCTTGCTCAGAAAGTTCGTTGTAAGGTTGCTTGAGAATTCCCAGATATTCCAAAATCTCATTTAAAGCATCACTATGACGAGATGATTCTTGACGGATATCTAGAGAAGTCAGGTTAAAGCCGAAAATTTCTACCTGACAAATGAGATTTTCCAATTCCCGACAGGTTAAACTTGTTTCGCTCAAGTTACGTTCAATTAACCGCAGTTCGGCTAAAAATTCATCGCCTGAACGGTAAATGGGAGTATTATCTTTTGGTGTTTCCCTTCTGTACAAAGCCAAATTGCGATCGCGTGTATTTTCCAGTCGCTTCAGCAGATAAGACAGTTTCAGTCGATACGGTTCTTGACGATAACGCAATGCCAATTCTTCGTAAACTTCACTCAACTGAGACTGATCTATTTCCAAAGATTCCAATAAATCTGGTAAAACATCACTCCAGTGTAGCGACACGCTTAACAAGTTAATTAGCCGCTTCACCGACTGAATATACTTTTCTAAGACGATATTGCGCTGATAGCAAGCTGTTTGCCAAGTAATTTCCGGTGTTACCGATGGGTTCCCATCCCTATCTGCGCCTACCCAAGAGCCAAACTTACAAAAGTTTTTTCTCGGTGGTTCTAGCCAGGGAAAGGTACTAGCCAAAGCGTGCTTTAAGCGCCTAGACAATTGAGGAATAACATCAAACAACACTTCTTGGAAGTAGTGCAGAGTATAATCTACTTCATCAAGTACTGACGGTTTGAATTGATGCAATTCATCAGTACGCCACCAGAGGCGAATTTCCTGGAGCAATTGTTCTCGTATTTCTTCTGCTTCCCAGGAATAACCTCCATTGGGAACACGTTTTTCTACCCCATCAAGTTGTTGCAGTAATTTTACAACTCGTCGCTGTTTATCGCGGATGGTATGACGAACAATTTCTGTAGGGTGAGCTGTGAAAACTAATTGTACATCCAACTGCGCAATCAGGCGTTGAATTTGCTGGGGTGGTACATTTAGCTTGTATAAAAGTGGAAACAGGGCAGAAAATGTACCTTTTTGTTTTCCATTCGAGCTAGCTTGCCAACTCTTAGTGAGCAAGTCTGCTCCTAACCCGCTGTTGAGAGGTTTTTCCTCTGCTTCTGAAACTTTTGAAGAAATGATATTTGGTAGAGTTTCCTGAGTCCCTGGTTCTTTCCCCACCTCATAGCGAGTCATTTGCTGCCGTTGTTCGTAGTCCTGCTCAATGATATTTATGAGCTGGAAATACAATGCAAAGGCACGAGCCGCGCGGATGGCTTCGTTAATGTTCAGTTGCTCAATCAACTTGAATACAGAGGAGGCTTGTTCATTCGTTGCTTGTCCTTCCGGCGAACACAAATCGCGTAATTGTTTCAACAAATCCACCATTTTTTGTCCGCATTCTTGCCGGAGAACCGATTCCCACAATTCCTCTACTATCTGTAGGCGATGGCGCAAAAATAAATCGGAGGCAGGGTAGATATTCACGTCCTGACTGTAAGAGTATAAAAGGAAACTCATATCCTTTGTGATTGTAAAGGCGTTTACTTCTTATGATTTCAGGTTTTGCACTGAAATATCATGCAATTTGCCACAATATTTTTTTGGGTGTATGGTATAATACCTAACCTTTGTTTTCCGAATCTTGTTCTGGGAATTCGAGGATGGGAAGGCGC
Organism: Nostocaceae cyanobacterium; assembly: GCA_051861145.1. GTDB lineage: Bacteria > Cyanobacteriota > Cyanobacteriia > Cyanobacteriales > Nostocaceae > JBHYDF01. The sequence continues at coordinate 5,500 of JBHYDF010000047.1, read as the reverse complement.
TCACCGCGAAACAATTCTTCAGTTGCTTCTCCGATTGCTTGTAGGGTTTCTACGGTAGCTTTTTCTGCTAACAGCACCATTAGGATAGACGCTGTACCCACTTGTAAGAGGAAAGATGTGGGTATGGTGAACAAAGCCAAGTTTAATCCTGAGTTATCTTGTGGCTTAGAGTTAGCAGTTAACATGGTTAATTTTTGGTGATTAGAGGATGAACGAAGGACAGAAAAATTCGACGAAGGTGAGGCTTGCAAGGCTATATAAATATCTTTGCTGATTTTGCAAGCTATTTAGATAACAGAAGTGTTAAAAAAAACTTCATAGTGTAATAATTTTATCGTTCTAGTTTACAAGTGATTAGGGACTAGGGGCTAGGGGCTAGGGGCTAGGGGCTAGCCCCTAGCCCCTAGACCCTTTACAAATCAAGGCACTATCCCCAATACTAGCTTCCGGCAAACTCAACTTCTCATGAAAACACTATTACCAATTAACTATCAGTCCTTAGTACAGTGGGTAAGCCAAGCAACAGGAATCAGCACTTTAGGGGTGAAAATCCGGTTGCGGGGAAATGACCTACACATTTTGTGTGAAGGTCAGGAGTGTCCTCAGCGTTGGCGTACTTTGTTTGATTTGCTGCACGCATTACAGCATACGGACTTGGATGCTCTGAAAAATAGCGATCAACCCTCAATATACCAAGTTTTCGTCTACGGTCGAAAGAAGGGAGAACAGCAACCGCAATGGTGTCACCAGGTTTTCTTAAATCAATTGGATCGGCATTTAGAACAGGTGGAACAAGCCCTGTTAGAAGATGCTGAAAAATCCAAAAAAACCGGTGGGGCGCTAATTCTTTCTAACGAAAGTTTGGCACGCCAAGGCAACCCAGATGCGATCGCTCGCTATCTCAGTCAAATGTTGAGTACTTTGGGTATAGCGGTAGAAGTCAAAGTCAAAAAGCAAGCGGCAATTTTGGACAATCAGACCCATCAAAGCCGACTGTTGATAGTTTGTCAATCGGGTTATACCCCTGATCCATCGTTAATCGCAGAACCAGTAGCACAAAAGTTACGCAGTCTCAAGCTTTCTGGATATCAGGATGCAGTCATAGCTTCTAAAGTCACTGGTGAAACAACCTTTGACTGGGTGCTAAGAGTGGATTTGACGCCAGCGGAGGTGATGCTGAAGGAGTGGGCGCGGTGGGGAGATGTACAAGCGATCGCTCGGTTGCTAAATGACAATTTGTCTGAGTTAAAAATAAAGTTGAAGGCAACTCTCAAAGAATCAACTTTACACATATTTTGCAGCCCTGCTATTGACTCTTCTAAAACTGCCCCAATTCCCGAAAAAGCCCAATGTTTAGAAGCAATAGTCACCCTATTACAGACCCTTGCTCCCCAAGGTATTCTTGCTGCCACTATATACGGACAACAAACAATCGATGATGAGCAACCAGCTTGGATTCATTGGCAGTCTTTACCTGCTAGTGAACATAAAGCTTTGGCAGCATCGGCGCTAGAATTAACGGCTACTGGTGATGAACCCGCGATTACTTTCTTACTTGAGCGCTTGCTCAATTCTGACTTGGATACTCGCCTGAAAACAGGTGGTACTCGCGTTCTTTTACTACGTAAAGACGAATTGTTACATATTATGTGCGATGCGCCGGTGTGTCCTACACGCAAACGAGTCGCAGATAAAGTTGTTCAGTTTGTACGCCAGTTAAAAATACCAGGTATTGAAGGGGTACGTGTCTACGGTCGTCGTGCTGGCAATAAGGAACCTTTTTGGCATTACGGTGTCGATTTTGAAACACGCCAACGTTTAGTACCAGAAGCTACCCCAGAATTTGCAGCCACTGCTGCTTATGTTGGTGATTTATTAGTGTCCGAGACTAATGAGCCTGTATTGCGTCCTGATTTAACCACCCAGGAAGTACAAAGTCTTTTTACCGAAGTTGCGCTGGATTGGGGTGCAAGGTTAAGAAGGTGGTTTTTAGCAACGCAGTTATTTATTGAAACCGACGAACTAGAGGAACAAGACGCAGAAGAAGAGGAAAACGGGCGTCGGGTTGCTATAGTCTGGGGTACGTTGGGTTTGTTATTGACTGTGCAATCAGATTGGGTGCTAGGTCGTATCACTGCTCATTCTACACCTGTTGCACCAATTATCGCCAGCGCCCCATCTACATCATCCTCCACTGAAAATTCTGTCCAAAAACAAGAAAGAACTGTCTTTTTTACCAATACATCATCAAAACAAAAATCTCCTGCGGTTGGGACTGATGTATTCAATGCTTCTGGCTTCACACAAACCCAAGATACAAAACCAAGGAGTAAAGCAACTGCAACCGCTATACTTTTAGCAGCACGCTCACACCTACCAAGTTTCAATGCACGCCAATTGGATGAGCAATTAGCACTGTACAAACAACGTCTTACTACAACAGGCAAACCTCCGGATGTATTGATTATTGGTTCTTCTCGCGCTTTAAGGGGAATAGATCCGGTAGCACTTTCTAAAGCTTTAGCGACTCAGGGATATCCAGATATTGATGTATTTAATTTTGGTATTAATGGAGCCACAGTACAACTTGTAGACTTTCTTTTGCGTCGAGTGCTAGAGCAATCGGAACTACCGAAAATGATAATTTGGGCAGATGGTGCGCGTGCATTTAACAGCGGTAGAGAGGATCTCACTTTTAAAGCGATCGCGGCATCACCAGGCTACCAAAAAGTATTACAAAGAGCGCTAGCGAATAAAGATGCTGATAATAACAAAAGTAGTTCAGCATCTACAAACGAAGAAAAAAATGTCAAAACTGAAAGCCAGACTAATAATAGCTATCAAGCTTTAGATAGATGGTTAAATAGTATTTTTGCTAATATTTCTTCAACCTATCAACAGCGTCACCAATTCAAAAGTTTACTCAACGAAAAACTAAAGACTTTGCCTTTAATCGGCGATACTTCCTCAAAAGCCGTCACAAATGAAAAAAAGAATACAACAGATCCAGAGCAGAATGATTTTGAGCAAGCAGTAGATTTTGATGGATTCTTATCTTTATCTATTCGCTTTAACCCCGCCACATATTATCAAAATCATCCTAAAGTTCTTGGGAATTATGACAACGATTATAAATCTTTTCAGCTAGGAGGCGAACAAGAAGCTGCCTTACAAGCTATGTTGAGGTTCACAGAATCTCAAAAAATTACCTTAGTATTTGTAAATATGCCTCTAACTGCTGAATATTTAGATCCAGTACGGACAAAGCATGAACAAGAATTTCAGCAATATATGTTAAGCTTAGCCGGACATTCTAATTTTATTTACCGTGATTTAAGTTTACTTTGGCCAAAAGCAAATGACTACTTTTCTGACCCCAGTCATTTGAATCGTTATGGTGCATACGAAGTTTCTAAAAAACTTGCTATAGACCCAATGATTCCTTGGGCTATGAAGTAAAGTTAGGAGTTAGGAGTTAAGAGTTAGGAATTAAGTTTTAGGAAAATTGAATTAGCAATTAAAAGCTAAAAAATTAAAAATTAAAATTTCTAACTATATAACTCCTAACTCCTCACTCCTAACTCCTAACTCTTGACTCCTCACTCCTAACTCCTAACTCCTCACTCCTAACTCCTAACTCCTAACTCTTGACCAATGAACTTCATATCAATTTTATACGGATTTTTCTTGCTAAGCGTACTGGGAATTTATTGGTCTGTGACACAACAAAGGTTGCGGCTATGGACGTTACTAATTGCCAGTATTGCTTTTTACGCATCTTTGCAATTTCACTATATTCCCCTACTATTAGCACTAACTTTTATTAACTTTCTGATCGGACAGGCGATCGCGCAAAATACATCACTCAATCAAGATTATCTAGACTGGCGAATTTCTAATGGAGAGTGGCAGCTTTCTCAAGCTGATTGGAACAGTCGGCGCTTGAAGCTTTTATGGCTAGGTGTGATTATAAATATTCTGTTGTTGCTAGGTTTTAAATATCTACATCCGCTATTAAACTTTTTTAACTACCAGCCAACAAATTCAGCATTTAACTCTTTTAAATCGATTGCTCCTTTGGGAATTTCATTTTTCACTTTTGAGTGTATTGCCTATTTAGTTGATATCTATCGTGGTGCGCCTGCTACTGAAAATTTTCTGCAATTTGCAACATACAAATTTTTATTTACTAAATTGATTTCTGGTCCTATAACTCGCTACCACAACCTAGCAAATCAATTTAATCATCTGCGCTTTCCCAAAGCTGATACTGTAGCTGAGGCACTATGGTTAATTGCCAAAGGAGCAGTTAAAAAAGGTATTTTGGCAGACCATTTGGGAATTTTTGTAGATTTATGTTTTGGTAATTTACAACGAGCAGGTAGTACTGATTTATGGTTAGCAACACTTGCCTATGGTTTTCAGTTGTATTTAGATTTCAGCGGTTATGTAGATATTGCTCGTGGTAGTGCAATGCTATTCGGTTTGGTATTGCCAGAAAATTTTGACTATCCCTATTTCAGTACTAGTATTGCTGACTTTTGGCGGCGCTGGCACATAACGCTAGGAGATTGGTTACGTAACTACCTTTACTTTCCTTTGGGAGGTTCCCGTCAAGGTTTGGATCGCACATGCCTAAACTTAATTATTGTGATGGTGATAGCAGGTATTTGGCATGGTGCGGCATTAGGTTTTTTAGTTTGGGGTGCATTCCACGGTATTGCTTTAGTAGTGCATCGTCTCACTGATGCGATGAGCGATCGCTTTGAAGATTTAGAAATTTTCTGGCACAAACCTTTAGGTATTTTTTTGGCTTGGCTGCTTACACAAACAATGGTTTTCATCTCTTGGATCTGGTTCCGTCTACCCAACCTCCAAGATTCCTCTTGGGTATTTCAGCACCTTTGGGGCCATCCTGCTGATGCTCAATTTGCTCAAAAGGTTTATGTAGAAGCCCTAAATATCAGTCAATATCAACTAGCAATGCTGCTAGGTGCTTTAGGAATCTTTATGACTGTAGTCTATTTCTTCAACCGTCAATTGAAATTACAATTCAACTGGCCCGTCAAGCTTTTGTTCGTGCTTCCCTGCTTCTGGGCTGTTTGGGTATTGGCTCCTGAAGGCAGCTTACCTTATATATACTTTGATTTCTAACCCATTCCTATAGGATTTGACCTTTGCAAATTTCTGAAAATCTCAATTTGTAGGGTGGGCACTGCCCACCATTAGTTATTGGTGGGCAGTGCCCACCCTACATGGATTTCTAGCCTATTGCTTTAGCTGTAAGTTGAGCTATGCCTGTGATGGATCAGAAATTTTTCTAACAATACTTAATATTTTGTGAGTAAATACTTGACCTGAGTTTAAGATTATGTAATATTAATTAACACAGGCAAATAAAACATTGTCTGATTCATAGTTATAAAACTTCATCGCACTCATAATAACAATGACTACAACCTTACAAAGACGCACAAGCGCCAATGTATGGGAGCAGTTC
>JBHYDF010000046.1:0-47619 GCA_051861145.1 Nostocaceae cyanobacterium | reverse complement strand
ACCATTAACCATTAACCATTAACCATTAACCATTAACCATTAACCATTAACCATACCAGCTAGTTGTAAGACTAGGTATGAACGAGATACTGGTTCAAGACAAGAAACCCTAAGTACGCTGTGCGAAACTTAGGGTACTTCACTTCGGTCAATTATTCAACTACCACAAAGCCCGTACACCATTATCATCATCATCGTCATTATCATTATCCTGTTGAACAGTTCCTGGTGTAGTTGTGTCTTGCACGGGCTGAGTTACGCCAGGGGTAGTTGTGCCTGGTACACGATTATCATCGTCAATGTCATTGTCAATGCCATTATCCTGTTGAATGGTTCCTGGTGTAGTTCCTGGTGTAGTTCCTGGTGTAGTTCCTGGTGTAGTGCCAGGGGTAGCTTGAGCAATATTCCGGTTATAGGGATACTCACTAAAGATGGAAGGATTGGGATTTACTTCAGCTTTGGCTGGGAGACCAAATAAAGTACTAACACCAGCGATACCAACTAAAGTGGCAATGGTTTTGAATAAATTTTTGGCATTTTCTGTATTCATTGCTGGAAGCTCCATTCGAGAAATTTGATAAACAACTTTGCCATTTTGTATCCTAAAATTGAAGAGTTTTTGCAAAAGGTAGCAAAATCAATTAATTAATCAATTTTGTGAATATCTTTTGCTCTATTTTGCAGTAACTCACACATTGAATGTGGAATGGCAAATTGATTTTTGGCACAATATTTAATGTGCAGTTTTTTTTGAATTGAAGAACAATTTGAATCAAGTCTAGAAAGATAAATACTATTATTTCTCTACCCATGGTTTGATTTGATTTTTTTTGGTAATATTTAAATTAATAGAGGAACAATTAGCCTAGCAATATCCTCTAAAATGCCAAAATCAAAAGATTATTATAGTAGTCAGTTAACAGAATAAGGATTTGATGGAAAATGCTGAATAAAAAATCGAATAAAATCATTTATCCATTTTTGATGCTGGCTCTAACAATCAACTTGATTGTTCCGCAATCTTCTTGGGCATATGAGCAAATACTTCCATTGCCAGATGCTTCTGAAACCCAGAATAAAACAACTAGATTAGAGGTTAATTTGAATCGACGACGAGTGTTTGTTTATGAAGGCAAAAATCTGATTAAAAGTTACCCGATCGCAGTTGGTCGGCGTAACTGGGAAACCCCTAAAGGTAAGTTTCAAGTACTCCAGTTATTACAAAGACCTAAATGGATTAATCCTATGACAGGCAAAGCAATTCCAGGAGGAGCGCCTGGGAATCCTTTAGGTAACTATTGGATTGGTTTTTGGACGAATGGGCGAAATTGGGTTGGGTTTCATGGCACTCCTAATCCTGAAACAGTGGGGAAAGCAGTTTCTCACGGTTGTTTACGTATGTACAACAGGGATATTGAGGAATTATTTCAGTTAGTGAGTTTAGGAACGCCTGTAACTGTGATTGAATAACTGAGGCGAAGATTGTTTCTAGCTGTATACCTTACTTACTATTCAGTATTTTCACGGTTCTCCATTACTCATCATTGTTATGATGATTATTGGGGCAATTTTTAGCTCAGAAAGCGCAGATGCACTCAAACAAGATGAAGCGAGAAACTATATAGCAATCCTAATTGAGTTGTGAGAAAATACGGAACCCAAGAAACTCGGTATCTCACAGATACCGGGTTTCTCGCTTCTTACAAATGATGCGCGGACTGCTATAGTATCACTAATTATCAATGTTTTGAGGGGCTTTCATAAAGTTATCCAAAATTGCCCAGCCTTTATCAATTAATTAAGTAGGACAGCATGAGTGCGAGGGGGGTCACGAGGCGGTTTTACCGCTGAAAAACAATTTTTTCAGCGGTAAAACACCGCCTCGTGACCAAGGCTGGGCAATTTTGGACAGGTTTTTCCCAAGGGTTAGGGGAGGCGATCGCGCAATCTGTGGTACTTTCATCATCTGTAGAATATTCTCCGACTCGAAACGCAAGCGCTACAAGCAATTGATGCAAATTTGAAATGCTGATAAGAGACTTCCAAATCAGAAAATATCCAACTAACTTGAAAATAGGGAGTCGTAGGGGCACATCAAGCAGCGTCTCCCGTCAGGGAGATAGCATTTGGGCGGCAGTTTATCGGTTTGATGATAAGATTCTGATCCAAATGCACACGGCCTACAGGAGTAGGGAGTAGGGAATAGGGCATTGGGCATGGGGCATGGGGCATTGGTAAAGACTAATGACTAATCCAAAATCCAAAATCTAAAATCCAAAATCCTGTTAGGGTATTATTTGTTAGAAATCCCTAACTCAATTTTTCCTTGCGATAGATGATTATCTAAAAATATGGCTTAATTCTATATAGATAGATTTGATAGAGTGGACAATATCCACCCTTACTTTCTAAAAATTTATTAGCGGTTGAGGGCTAGCATTGTGCTAAATATAAATGGTATTCGCCATCGTTTTAATAATTTCAAAAAGAAACGAATTCCACCACCGCAATTAGAGGAAATACGCAATGGCTTATTAGAAGAATCAACAATAGATATTAATTATACTGTGTTGATTTTAGGTTCTTGTATTATCGCTACTTTTGGATTGCTTTCTAATAGTGCCGCAGTGATTATTGGTGCCATGATTATTGCACCTTTAATGTTACCAATTAGGGGACTAGCATTTGGAGCTTTAGAAGGCAATATAATCTTATTTCGTAAAGCTTTAACCGCGATTATATTCGGAACTCTTCTATCGATAGCTTTAGCTTGGATTATTGGTTACTTCGTGGCGCTTCCAGAATTTGGTAGTGAAATTATCAGTCGTTCTCGACCCACTTTACTAGACTTAGGAATTGCCGTAGCTGCTGGGGGAATTAGTGGTTTTGCAAAAGTGCAACCAAAAATTTCTGAAAGTTTAGCCGGAACAGCGATCGCAGTCGCACTCATGCCACCAATTTGTGTAATTGGCTTGGGTTTATCGCAAGTAAATTTACCACTTAGTAGCGGTGCAACTATACTTTATCTAACTAATTTACTGGGAATCACCCTTTCTTGTATACTGACGTTTTTGCTAACAGGTTGCACTTCATTTAAACGTGCTAAAAAAGCCCTCGGATGGACGTTAGGTTTTACAGCAATACTTTTGATTCCCTTAAGCGTAAGCTTTTTTCAGTTAATTAGACAAGTCAGACTTGAAGCTAGTCTTAGACAAGCGTTGCTGAATCGCACTATTACCTTTCAACGGATGGTACTGCTAGATAGTAGTGTGAATTGGTTAACCAATCCGCCCCAAGTCCGTTTGAATGTTAGGACAAAGGAACCTGTAACACCAACACAAGTAAGATTTTTAGAACAATTTTTAGAAAAAGAAATGGGTCAATCTTTCACCTTAATTTTTGAAGTTGGTCAAATAGAGGAAGTTAGAGGAGACAGCCCAAAGAATTTCTAGTTTGAAAATAGGGAGTGGGGAGTAGGGAATAGGGAGTGGAGAATTGGGCATTGGGCATTGGGAATTGGGAATTGAGAATTGGTTTTCTTACTAATGCCCCATGCCCCTTGCCCAATGCCCTATGCCCCTTGCCCAATGCCCCATGCCCAATGCCCAATGCCCTACTCCCCACTCCCTACTCCCTACTCCCTATTTCCAAGGCTGGTCTGATGAACTTGATGACTGCATGGTAACGCGGTCACTTTCTCTTCACATTTATCGCAAATACTAAAAATATCGACCTGCTCGACCGAAATCGCAATCTTACTGATAAGGAGTTTTTCTTATGGTTGGGCTGATTCTTACTTGGTTAGTAACAGCTATCAGCTTTTTGATTATTTCTAGACTACCGATAGGAGTAGAAATAGACAACTTTGGGAAAGCGTTAATTACCGCCGCAGTTTTTGGAATATTAAATGCGCTTTTGCTTCCCATTTTAACCTTCTTTACCTTGCCATTCATCATCCTTAGCTTAGGCTTATTCTTCTTTGTTCTAAATTCAATTATCTTTGGAATATCAGCCGCTATAGTGCCTGGTTTTCGCTTAAGATATGGCTTTTGGAGTGCTACGATTGGTTCAATCGCTTTGGCAATTATGAATTCTATTCTCTTAGCGCTTATAGCACCGCTTACTTAATAACAAAAGCGAATCTTCCATTTTTTGTTAAGTAAGTCGGCGTAAAAAATTAAAGGTTTGTAGTAAGCGCTTCAGCGCTGAAGCGCTTACTACAAGCTAACTTACAAGCTTTACTTTTCTTTACATAGTTCGGTTTATTCGCGCCGACTTACTTAATCAAAACGAAATATCAGAGTTTGAATTTGAGGCAAAAATTTATGATATTAATAAAATTTTTGCGACAACAATTTGTTTTTTTTCTAACAGGAATTTTTCTGATTTCTCTGTTATTTGCTTGTCAAGGAGAACCAATAGCCGAGTCACCAACTCCCACAGCAACACCACCCGCAACACCCGCAACACAGGAAACTCCTACTACCCAGCTTTCCCCTGTAGCATACCCTGACAGAGAACTGAGTGCTTCTCCTGCACAGCTACCAAAATTACCTTACGCTTATAACGCACTAGAAAAAGCCATTGATGCAGAAACTATGAAACTGCATCATGACAGACACCATGCTACGTACGTTGAAAACCTCAACGAAGCATTGCAAAAGCATCCTGAACTACAAAACAGAAGCGTAGAAGCAATGCTGCGCGACTTGAATAGCGTACCAGAGGATATTCGGGAGACGGTACGCAACAACGGTGGCGGTCATCTGAATCATACAATTTTCTGGCAAATTATGAGTCCCAACGGTGGTGGAGAACCAACGGGAGCGATCGCTCAACAAATAAATCAAACCTTTGGTAGTTTTGATGCCTTTAGAAAACAGTTTAATCAAGAAGGTGAAGACAGCTTTGGTAGTGGATGGGTTTGGTTAGTACGTAACGGACAAAATCAACTCCAGATTGTTACCACACCTAATCAAGATAGCCCAATCATGGACGGTTTGTATCCAATCATGGGTAACGACGTGTGGGAACACGCATATTACCTCAGATATCAGAACCGCCGCGCTGAGTATCTGAATAACTGGTGGAATGTGGTGAACTGGTCGGAAATCAACAGGCGATTGCAAGCTGTATCGCAACAACAAGGTTAGGAGGTATGCGCCGATGAGAAGTTTATTGATGAAAAATCCCGTGATCATAGGGGCATCTTGGATAGGTGCATATCTTGTGATTATCCTACTACCCCTATTGATACTACTTTTATACCCGCCAACACCAAGTGATGTACGTAGTATTTGGCTAGAATTTTCCGCTGCTTTGGGTTTCATCGGTTTAGCAATGATGGCAATGCAGTTTGCCCTAACTGCCCGCATCAACCGCGTTGAAGCCTCATACGGTGTTGACCTAATTCTTCAGTTTCACCGCTACACCTCAATAGTTGCATTCTTTTTCATCCTCATTCATCCAATCATTGTATTTATAGATAACCCAGAAACTCTGCAATTATTGAATTTCATCCAAGCCCCATGGCGGGCGAGGGCGGCAGTAATAGCTACTTTGGCGCTAATTGCGATTATTGTCACCTCCATTTGGCGGAAACAGCTTAACATTCCCTACGAACCTTGGCGTATAGCTCATGGCATCTTAGCAGTTATTATCGTTGGCTTTGGTTTAGGACACGCCTTGGGTGTGGGTAACTACCTAGGGCTATTTTGGAAAGCAGTTATCTGGACTGGTTTTGCACTAGCTGCTTTGTGGTTATTAGTTTACGTCCGCTTGGTCAAACCCTACTTTATGCAGAAAAAACCTTACTTGGTAGAAGCTGCAATTCCCCAACGAGGGAATGTCTGGAATCTAGTTTTGCGTCCCAGAGGACACGAGGGAATGCATTTCCAACCCGGTCAATTTGCTTGGCTGACTCTGGAAATCTCGCCGTTTAGAATGCGGGAACATCCATTTTCTTTTGCTTCGAGTGCAGAACATCCCGATCGCATTGAATTTGGTATTAAGGCTTTAGGAGACTTCACCAAAACAATTAAGGATGTCAAACCTGGCACTAAAGCCTTTCTAGATGGACCCTACGGAGTTTTCACCACAGACCGCTATGAAAATACTGCCGGATTTGTCTTTATTGCCGGAGGTATTGGTATCACACCTATTATGAGTATGCTGATAACCTTAGCAGAACGTAAAGATGACCGCCCCCTACTATTAATTTATTCTAATAAGACCTGGGAAGACGTAACTTACCGAGAAGAAATTGAAGCCTTAAAAGACAAATTAGACCTGACAGTTGTCCATGTTCTGAGAGAACCGCCAGAAGATTGGTCAGGGGAAAGTGGATATGTTGATAAGGAACTGTTGGAACGCTACATACCTAAGCGTCCTGCAACTCGAAATTACTTCATCTGTGCTGTACCGAAAATGATGGATCAGGTAGAGAAAGCCTTGCATGAGTTGGAAGTACCTGTTACCAACGTCCACATGGAACACTACAACCTTGTTTAACTCAATTTACGATTGATGCTTTATAGCATCATGCGTCAACCATGCGTTTATGCCGCATTGCCAAATTAGCTTTATTAGTAACTGCTTCTATCTTATTGGTTTGGATGTTGTCTCCCGCAACCATCGTACCTCCTGCTGACCCTGCCGAGCCAGTTACAATTCATGTCGCAGATCACGGCTTGCATTCGAGACTAGTTTTACCCACTGGTAACGGTGAATTAATCCAGTATGCTTACGGTGATTGGAATTATTTTGCGCTAAACCAGCAGGATTTGAGAAATGGAGTTGCGGCACTTTTGCTATCAACTCAAGGTACCCTCGGTCGGCGACAATTTAGTAATATCGCCGAACTTCAACAGAAAATTCAACAGCAAGATTACACCCTATTAAATTTAGAAGTAGAACAAACCAAAGTAACACAGCTACTGAAATTATTAGATGAACGTTTTAACCGCAATATTGAAACGCGCATCGAAAATCCACAAATAGGTTTAACTTTAGTCCAAGATGACCAAGACTATACCTTATTACACAATAGCAATCATGAACTAGTTGAGTGGCTACAATATTTGGATTGCCGAGTTTATGGCTTTATTATGTGGGCAAATTTTCGGGTACAACGTCCATAAAATTAATGTTTTACCCAACAATAAAATCTTTATCTCATTACCACAAATTATATATATATCGAACTATGAAAGTAATGTAGGGTGGGCACTGCCCACCATATCTACGTGTATTTTAAAAATCAAATAGGAAACCTAATATATCGAACTATGAAAGAAATTTACACAGAAATCGAGATTCAAGCACCAGATGAGCGAGTTTGGAAAATACTTACCGATTTTGCCAGTTTTTCAAAATGGAATCCCTTTATACGTCGAATCAATGGAGAGGTTCGGGAAGGGTCTCATCTAGAAGTAAAAATTCAGCCTCCGGGGTTAAGTGAGACAATTTTTAAACCGAAAATTCTCACAACTAAGCCTAACCGCGAATTACGCTGGCTGGGGCATTTTCTCATACCAGGGCTGTTTGATGGCGAACACATTTTCGTGATTAAATCGCTGGGAAGAAATTGCACTCACTTAATCCAAAAAGAAATTTTTAGAGGCTTACTTGTTCCGTTATTTGCACACCAACTTGATACAAATACGCGCCAAGGTTTTGAAGAAATGAACCATGCTTTGAAAATACGAGCTGAACAATCAGAATAGACAAGCAATAAAAGTTCTGGCAATACAATTTCTGTTTCGGAGGTTTTTTCAGAATGGAAATTAATTCTACCCAGAGATGGTTGCAAAGACTGGTGATAATGGGTACTCCTTTAGCTATAGGAATCGTAGAGCTTTGGCACCCAAGGTACATTTCAATGCAGTTCTATGACAAACTATTGCCAATGGTGGATCAATGGCTGACTGTACATCTGCTCCAACTGCCATTATTCGGACTTTTGGCTTTGGCTTTATACCTATTAGTTAGAGATTTGCACGGTTTAGCAGCCTTAGTCAGTCGGGCGGCGATGGGAATTTTCGTGGTGTTCTACACAGCGTTTGATTCTATTGTTGGTATAGCTACGGGTATCCTCATTCGCAACGCACAAAACCTGTCCCCCGATCAACAAGCTACTATTACGAAAGCAGTTGAGGAACTGTTCTTAAATCCGATTGTTGGGGACATCTCAGTTGTATCAATCCTTGGTGGAGGGTTGGGATGGGTTGTCGGGGTTTTCGCAGCTGCGAATGCGCTGTCGCGCACGCTTCGCGAACGCTCTCTACCATACTGGCGCACCCCGTCCACCACTGATTCTACTGGGAATGTCATTCATCTTTGCCTCTCACCCAAGACCCACTGGTTCACTGGGTATGGCATTTTTCTTCCTAGCTGCTGTGTGGCTTGAACTTTTCTGGCAACGTTCTGCTGTGAAAGACCAAGCAGATTTAAGCTTGGAAAAACAATCAGAAGCTGTAGGAAAAGTGTAGATTTTGATTCTTTTGCATTTGAAAAAATCTTAAATCCAAGGCTTGGTTATGCGTTACAGTATCATGCTTCAAGTCGTAGCAAGTATTACCTTAATTTTTCTCGGTACTGCTGCTTTGTTTGCCTGGTTGCAATACCGTCCAACTCCAGAAGGAACAACTACACAAGGTAGAATTTCAGATGTTCCTACTGGTCTTTTTGCCAAACTTTGAAGGACGGTTAGTTTTTTTACCCATAAAAATTCAAGAATCGCCCAAAAGGTGAGTGTGCAAAGAGTTTAATCGAATGGCACTAAGATAAGCCCAAAGTCTTGTGTTGCCTCGTTAAGCGCCTCCAGGCTGGGAATGTATTTCGAGAGGCTTTGCCTCTCGTCAAGCCTCGGTCGGCGGAGCCTCCCAGGATTGGTTCCCAGCCTCCAGGCTGGGAACCAGTCAGGGCAAGGGCTGTGTCTTAACTTAGTGCCATTCGAGTTTCATCACTGTACACTGACAAGTATGAACTTAATCATTTTAGGTGCGGGGCCGGAAGGCTCAAAACTAGCGGAGTTGGCTTTAAAAGACGGTCACAAAGTGGCGATTATTGAAGCCAATGAACAACAAGCACAGGCTGTTTTGCAAAAGTACAATGTAAAAGTATTTCATGCCAACATTGCCCAAGGAGGAATTTTAGATGAGGCGGGTGCAGATGAGGCGGATGCTTTGATTGCTACTACCGGTGACGATTCAGCAAACCTAATGGCTATGTTTCTGGGTAAGGAACGTAATATTAAGACTCTAATCAGCATGGTCAATGAACCATCTCATCAGGGGCTGTTTGAGCGTTTGGGAGTTCACGTCATTGTAGACCCAGAAACGATTATCGCCCACCATCTTTACAATCAGCTCTAACGACCGTGAAGATTAAGCGCCGCCTTAGACCTCGTGTTCGCCTCATTTTGCATGATTTAGGAATATTTTTGCACGTGCCTGGAGTGATGGCGCTGTGTTCTGTGCCAGTGTGTTTATGGTTTGGTGAATATTATGCGATCGCACCTTTTCTGGCTACGGCTATTGCTGCCATAGTACCAGCGTTTCAATGGGTTTCCGCCTTAACAACCTGTGGTTTCCAGACAACGGAAATACAACCTTGGGGTTTTGGTACTAAATTGCTGTTGAGTGTAGCAATGATTTTTGGTGGTGCTGCGGGTTCCACTGTCGGTGGACTTAAACTCAAGCGAATTGTGACATTGTACCGGGGTGTATTGTGGCACTTTCAACAATTGTTTTTAAAGCCTCACCAATTAATGCGGTACAAACTCAATAATCAAGTGCTAACCGAAACCAATGCTTATCGCGAGTTTTACGCTGCTGCAACTTTAGCAATACTGTGGATAGTTTCACTGGCGATCGGCGTTTTTGCACTGCTACATTTTGTTCCACCCGAATACACACTCAGCGATGTTATTTTGGAAGCGGCTTCTGCATTAGGTAACGCAGGATTATCCACTGGAATTACAGATCCAAATTTGCCTTGGGGAGGTAAACTCACTATTATCCTGTTGATGTGGGTAGGACGATTGGAAATCGTTCCTTTGTTGCTGTTGTTTGTCTCACCATTAAGTGCTGTGAAAAAGATAACGAGCCGGAAATAGCGGTTTTTTCAACTAGGTCTGTGGATAGAGGTCATAAAACTTAGATATAGACTAACTATAATATATAGATATATACAATTTATGGTCTTTATGGCAACTATAAAGTCAAGCCGCTAATTACATTACTACGGAATTCGCAACAAATTTTAGAATTAGGGAAATTAATTATTTAGCTATTTTAAAGACCATGCAAGCAGCATTTTTTGGGAGAAAATTATTATGAAGCTGACAAGAATTATTGCAGGAAAATTACTTGTTGGCATGGTTTTGCTGGGGCTTTATTCTTGTACCTTACCGACATCTGAATCTGCAAATACTAACAATCCAGAAACAGAAGCAACTCAAACAGTCAGTCAACAAACTTCTACTAATAATCAAGCGTGTACTTTAGTGGAAGATGGCTTCGGTTCACAAGGACGGGTAAACGTACGGGCCCAAGAAGTAGTTACAGGTCTGGAAGTTCCTTGGGGAATTGCTTTTGTGTCAAATCAAGATATGTTAGTTACTGAACGACCTGGACGAGTTCGCCTTGTGCGAGATGGTAAACTTGTTGAAAAACCAGTAGCTACTATTGATGTTACAGATAGCGGTGAAGGTGGTTTACTTGGCATTGCGACTCATCCAAACTTTGCCGAAAACCGATTTTTCTACGTGTACTATACCGCTGATAGAAATGGGTCGCAGGTTAATCGCGTTGAACGATGGCGACTATCCCAGAATGGACTGAGTGCTTCACCAGATAGAATAATTGTCGATGATATTCCTGTAGCGCAATTTCACAACGGTGGTCGCATCCGCTTCGGTCCTGATGGAATGCTCTATATTGGGACTGGTGATGCAAGAGAACCGCAAATTTCCCAGGATGTTAATAGCCTTGCTGGTAAAATTCTGCGCGTAACGCCTGACGGACAAGTGCCGCAAGATAATCCGTTTGAGAACAATCCTGTATATATTACTGGTATTCGCAACACTCAGGGGTTTGATTGGCGCGATGAATCTACGCTATGGGTAACAGACCACGGCCCTAGTGGCGAGTTAGGTAGAAGCGGTCACGATAAAGTCAGTGTAGCAAGAGCAGGTGACAACCTCGGCTGGCCTACCATCTACCGTTGTGAATCAGGCAAAGGACTTGTTACTCCGTCCATTGTTTGGCGTGAAGCTCTACCTCCAGGCGGCGCAACAATTTATACTGGAAATTCTATCCCTGAGTGGAAAGGCAGCTTAATTATTGCTACTCTTCGTTCCGAACACTTGCAGCGTGTCGCTTTTAATCCACAGTCTCCCGAACAAGTTGAGCGTCATGAAGTGTATTTACAGGGTAAATACGGACGACTTCGAGATGCAATTATGGGGCCAGATGGAGAATTATACGTAACAACCAGTAACTGCGATGGGCGCGGGAATTGCCCGTCACAGCAAGACAAAATCCTTCGCATTACCCAATAAAAGGACAGAAATATGACTTCTTCAGCCTGTCTTATCTTTAATCCATCGGCGGGAAAGGGCGATCCTGTAGAAGATTTAGTGATAATCCGAAAAGTTTTGGAATCTCAAATCAATTTGGATATTCGCCCCACTCATGAAGTTAGTCCTTCTCAGTTAGCCCGTGAAGCTATTAAGCGCGGTGCGGAAATGATTATTGTGTCTGGAGGTGATGGTACGATATCAGCTGCTGCTGAAGCAGTAATTGGTACAGGAATTCCTTTTGGTATAATTCCCAGAGGTACTGTCAATGCATTTGCTAAAGCTTTAGGCATTTCCACTGTAATTAAGGAAGCCTGTCAAACAATTTTAACTGGTGTACCCCGAAAAGTGGATGTTGCTTTATGCAATAACAAACCAATGATTGTCCTAACTGCGATCGGTTTTGAAGCTGAAACCATTAATCAAACTGACAAAAAAGCTAAAAAGCTTTTTGGTATGTTGGCGTTTGTTGGGACAGGGATAAAACAACTGGCAAATTTAGATACTTTTAGAGTTTATATTGAAACCGAAGAGGAAACACTTAATTTGTCAGCCTCAGCTGTCACTATTGCTAATACAGCTGCACCGACTTCGATTCTGGCCCATGGACCTGCGGGAGTAATTGCAGATGATGGTTTACTAGATATCACAATCGTTGCTCCTGCTAATCGCCAAAATGCTCTCTTTGCTGGTTATCATCTGCTGAGGTCAGGTTTTAGTGATACTGCTACTAATCGAGATGATATTCATCACCTACGCGCTAGGAATGTGAAAGTGAGAACTGAACCTTCAAAAAAAGTAGCTTTAGATGGTGATATGAATGGAAGTACTCCAGTTGAAATTAAATGCATTCCAGGAGGTCTTACAGTTTTAGTGCCATCAATTTTAGGGAAAAGTTTCAGCTTATAGTTATTAGTGGTAAATAGTACCAAATCTAACTCAATGTTTTATGAGAAAAAAATGGCAAGTATCCCGATTTTGTAAAAAGCTAAGAAATAAATTTCCTGTTGTGTAGAGATTTACGAATGTGTGGCATATTTACAAAATTATTAAGTAAGTCAATATAAATAAACTAAAAACATAGATTCCCTATTTATTTAATAAGTCACGGTTTTTACAGGGTGCATTTAGAGGATGTCTGAGAAGTATGGTTTTAAACCAAATAATATTAGATCCCCCTAAATCCCCCGCTAAATTGGGGGACTTTGAAAGACTTTTTGCCCCCCAATTTAGCGGGGGGTTGGGGGGATCTAAATGATTTTGGGTAATAAATATGACTAATTAACAACTTTTCAGACATCCTCTTAGTTTTTCTACTTAAAATGGGTTCAGTTTTATATCCAGTCCGCCTGGGACTTATAGTCGAATGGCACGCGGAGTTTAGCCCAAAGTCTTGTGTTGTCTCGTTAAGCGCCTTTGGGCTGGGAATGTATTTCAGTGGGCTGCTGCCTCTCGTCATGCCCCGGTCGGCGGAGCCTCCCAGGATGGGTTCCCAGCCTCCAGGCGCTTAACCAGTCTGGGTAAGGGCTGTGTCTTAACAAGCGTGCCATTCGACTTATAGTCCCAGGCTCATAGCATAAGTCCATAATGGACTAAAACTAGGACTAGTTTTTAAGTAAACTTAGTCGGTCTTGAATGTACATATTTAGATTTAGTAGAGTGGGCATTGCTCACCGTTGTGTTTGGTGGGCAATGCCCACCCTACTTAAATTTTTGAATATAAATATATTAAGAGTTTTGTTTGTTAGTGATAACTGTACAAGAAAATAATCAGCTATTTGTATTTAATTATGGTGTGAAAAAATACTCTAGCTTTTTCAGATAAGAAAACATAAATTAATAGGAATATTTTATACTATGCTCCAGTTGTAATCTAACCTATAGCATAGTCCTTAAGTCATATTTTTAGCTAGTTAATATGCTTTTCCTGTTGCAATGCTAGAGAATAACCCATAACAAATCATGCTTTGCTCTTGGTTTTTTTCAAACAACTAGCACTAATTACTGTCACATTGTATTCACATTTGTTGCTTAACATAAAATCAAGCAGTTAATCTGCACATCTTCCAAATCATTTTCCTTTTCATTGAAACACTAACCTAATATCAGGGTGAAGATATGAAGATTAAAAAGTTTGCGAGCTTTGCTACAGGTATTCTGCTACTACCAGTTTTTGCAGCCTGTGCGCCAAACGATACTGCTCAAGCCCCTCCAACCACTCCACCTCCTGCGACAGATGTAGATACGCCTGAAGCTACTCCAACTACTCCGGCTACCCCTCCTGCAACTCCCGGTACAACTCCTGGTGCAACGGTAGATGATGATATCAAGGATGTTGTACAAGATAATCCTTCATTGAAAACACTTGCAAATCTGATTGATGAAGCTGATTTAGAAGACAAGTTAGATGATGATGGACCTTACACCTTGTTCGCACCTTCTGACCAAGCGTTTGCTGCTATTCCCGAAGCAACTCGACAGCGACTGCTTCAACCAGAAAACCGCGAAACTCTCAGACAGGTTTTGACTTATCACATTGTTCCAGGTAACTTGAGAGCAAATCAACTTCAGTCTGGAGAGGTAAAAACTCTTGCAAATAATCCAGTCAATGTACAAGTTGACCAAGCAACTAACCAGGTTCGAGTTAACGAAGCCAGCGTTACTCAGCCAGATATCCAAGCAAGTAACGGCGTCATTCATATAGTTGACCAGGTAATTTTACCCCCCAACTTAAATTTGTAAACCATCACGAGCAGTTCGATGGTGTAATCTACTATCACTGCTCAAATCAAGCGATCGCTTAAAAACAAAAAAAGTATTATCTAGGGATGGAAATACTCTGGAGTCATGAACCAATTATTTTTGTCCAACGCTTGTTTGGTGAGAGTTGGAGTTGGTTTTTTGAGGCTATCACACAACTGGGTTCAGGTACTGCTGTTGCAGTAGTTTTCGCTTTAGCATTTTGGATGAGAGGACGACAGTTTGCTTACAGCTTATTAGGTGCGATCGCCTTCCTGAAAGCGATAAATGTGCTATTGTGGTCTACTTTTCACGTACCACGTCCGCAGCATCCAGATATTATTGTTCATAAGCAGCTAGATATATCATCATTCCCCAGTGGACATACCGGAACTGCGATCGTTCTCTGGGGAACTTTGACCGCATCTGGTTATATCCCGCTAGCCGCTACAGTATGTATTGTTTTGGTAGTGATGTTGTCCCGTTTATATCTGGGCGTACATTATCTAGCAGATTTACTCGGCGGTACATTAATTGGGCTAATTGTGTTAGTAGTCTATCAGCGATTTTTACCTTTGCTGGTGCGCTTCTTCTCTAGGCGGAAATTTCGATTTTTCCTATTAATGTGTCTTTCAGTACCCCTCGCTGTATTTCCTTTTACGGAATCTTTTCCCGAAGGTTGGCAAGTTTTTGGTGCTGCTATTGGCGCAGCAATTGGAATTCCCTTGGAATATTGGTATATCCGATATCACCCAGCTGTTATTTCTTGGTGCAAACAAGCACTCTTAGTATTAATTGGTTTAGGAGTACTGGTGGCGTTAATGACTGTCTCTCGCCTCATCAGCAGCAGCGAATTACCCCGCGTCCCTATAACTTTTGCTTTGGCGACGCTATGGATAACGTTTTTAGCACCAGCGCTATTTGCACGCATGGGGTTATCTAGAACTCTGGGCGATCGCTTGCATTAATCACTTTCCAGTCACATTTACTATTCATATTTAAAAATAAAGCATTGCCAAATCTAGGCATGAAATTTAAAAATCAAATCTTCCTCTCTGCGCCTCTCTTGCCTCGTGCGTGAGGCAGATCCATACTTTTAACCAGAATGCAAACTGAACAAAGGCGTTCAAAACCTAGACAAAAGCTAGTATGGTGGTTAGGTGGAGGTGTTGTTACTCTACTAATAGCCACTTTAGGCTTTCTCTATCTCCGAGGGTTTTTCCGCCAAGAACCTGAATACACAATCAAAAATGGCCCCAGCTTAGAAGATCCCCGCTTTAAGCTGCTGGTAGTGAGTTTATCGAATGCTTTAACTACCAATGGTCAATTGACAAACTTTTGGGTGGGAGCAGATGCAATTTATACTGCTAGACTTGACGCCATTCGTTGTGCCCAACGCAAGATTCACTTTGAAACATACTACATGACACCTGGTCGTCGTGCCGATGAATTTGCACAAGCGCTGATTGAACGTGCTAAAGCAGGAGTGCAAGTAAAACTTTTGATTGACGACTACGGTACTGATTCTATCCCAAACGAGTACTGGCAACGCTTACAGCAAGCGGGTGTAGAAGTGCGCTTTTTCCGAGAATTTGATTGGAGAGCGCCACTAGAGTACAATTCTCGCACTCACCGTAAACTGCTGTTGATTGATGGTCAGCAGGCTTTAGTGGGAGGTGCAGGGGTTTCCGATGATTGGGATGGCGATCCAGAAATCGGCGATACTGCTCCTTGGCTGGAATTTGAAGCTAGCTACCAAGGAGAAATTGTTAGTCTCCTAGAGGGCAGTTTTATTCAAAATTGGGCTTATGTTGGCGGTAAAGTGGATCTGGGAAAAGATATTGTTCGCCTACAGCCAGAGAAAGGAACTAGTTTTTACGTGAATAATGATACCTCTGCACTCAGCGAATCTACGATAAGGATGCTATTTCAAGTCAGCTTTTTGGCGGCTAGAGAACGGATTTGGATTGGTAGCCCTTATTTTGTACCCGATCCCAACACACGCGATGTACTGATTCAAGCTAAAAAGAAAGGAGTTGATGTACGTGTGCTGACGATGGGACGAAAAAATGATAAGCCGATAGTCCATTTTGCCTCCCGCGAACTGTACGGCGAACTGCTAGAAGCAGGCGTACAAATTTGCGAATACCAGCCAAGTATGATGCACGCTAAAGCAGTCCTGATTGATGATGACTGGGTGAGTGCAGGTAGCGCAAATTTTGACCCCCGCAGTTATCATCACAACGATGAGTTAAATGTTTCTACTGATAATCCCCAACTGGTTGAAAATATTGACGGCTTCTTTGAAAATGCGTTGGCTAACAGTCGCTGTCTGACTCATTCGGAATGGGAAAATCGCCCTATGACAGAACGAATACAGGGTCAGTTGGGATTAGTTTTTAAACCACTGTTGTAATTAGGTGTTTCATATTTAAATTACATGAACTGGGCGGGCTGTCCGGCCCACCCCACAAGAGTTTGAAAAAATTTAAATATGTAAATTAAGTGTGTTTTAGCTCAGCTGCAATGTAATACCAATTTTAAAAATGATTACAACAGATGGATTTACATAACCCATACCCAACAGAGGGTTTCTCAATCACGCCACTTGCTACAACTCGACGGCAGTTGCTACAACTTTGGAAACCAAAGCAACGCACTGCCTCGGAAACCAGAGCAACGCAGTGGCTCCAAAATCTAAAATCCAAAATCCAAAATGGTATAAGGGAGTAAAAAATATGACCGCAGAAGAAAAAAGACTGGAAGAAGACCGCAACCGTGAAGCATATTGGCGTAGATGGGGGCCTTATTTGAGCGATCGCCAATGGGGAACGGTGCGAGAAGATTACAGTTCTGATGGTAGCGCCTGGGATTATTTTCCTCACGAACACGCTCGCTCTCGCGCCTATCGTTGGGGAGAAGATGGTATTGCTGGCATTTCCGATAATCATCAACGGTTATGTTTTGCGATCGCTCTTTGGAACGGTGCAGATCCAATCCTGAAAGAACGGCTATTCGGGCTATCTGGGCCGGAAGGCAATCACGGGGAAGATGTTAAAGAATATTACTTTTATCTTGACAATACCCCATCTCATGCATATATGAAATACCTCTACAAATATCCTCAAAACGCATTTCCTTACACGCAATTAGTGGAAGAAAATCAGCGGCGGGGCTACTACGATCCAGAATTTGAACTAGTAGATACAGGCATCTTTGATAACAATGAATACTTTGATGTGTTTGTCGAATATGCCAAGCATTCACCCGAAGATATTCTGATTCAAATCAGCATTGTCAATCGTGCCTCTGAAGCCAAAACCCTACATATTTTACCAACCCTATGGTTTCGCAACACTTGGTCTTGGCAAGAAAACTGTAACAAGCCAATTCTTACCCAAAATTCCCCCAGTGTCATCAATGCGTTTCACCCTTCTTTAGGAAACCGCTGGCTTTATTTTCAAAATTGCCAAGCTACTTTATTTACTGAAAATGAAACTAACTACGAGCGATTATTTGGAGTAAAAAATCATTATCCCTATGTTAAAGATGGGATTAATGGCTATATTATTTCCGGGCAAAAAGAAGCAGTCAATCCCAGTCAAAGGGGTACAAAAGCAGCGACTCATTACCAATTAAAAATTGGTGCAGGAGAAACGCAAACTATTCAACTCAGATTATCTAATACTGCCGATTTAGCAGAACCTTTTGGTAAAGAATTTGATGCTACCTTACAGCTTCGTAAGCAGGAAGCAGATGAATTTTATCAACGTATTACTTCAGATAAATTATCAGAAGATGTTCGCAGCGTGCAGCGGCAAGCTTTTGCTGGTTTGTTATGGACAAAACAGTTTTATTACTATGTAGTAGAAGACTGGTTGAATGGCGACCCTAATCAACCACCTCCTCAACGACATTACGCCCGTAATCAAGAATGGGTGCATCTTTATAATGATGACATTATTTCTATGCCCGATAAATGGGAATTTCCCTGGTATGCTGCTTGGGATTTGGCTTTTCATGTTATTCCTTTGGCAATGATTGACCCAGATTTTGCCAAACGCCAAATGGATAGATTAACGCGAGAATGGTATCTGCATCCTAACGGGCAAATTCCTGCCTACGAGTGGCATTTTAGTGATGTAAATCCCCCGGTTCATGCTTGGGGTACTTGGCGAGTTTATCAGATTGAAAAAGAATTTTACGGGCGTGCCGATACAGATTTTTTAGAGCGGGTATTTCAAAAGTTACTGCTCAATTTTACATGGTGGGTTAACCGCAAGGATAATGATGGAAATAATGTCTTTCAGGGAGGATTTTTAGGTTTAGATAACATCGGTATTTTTGACCGTAGTTCTGAATTACCTACAGGCGGTTATTTAGAGCAATCTGACGCTACAAGCTGGATGGGAATGTATTGCTTAAATATGTTAGTAATTGCTCTGGAACTTGCCAAAACTAACCCGACCTATGAAGACATCGCCAGTAAGTTTTTTGAACATTTCCTTTATATTGCTGATGCCATGAATCACATAGGTGAAACTAATATTCATCTATGGGATGATACTGACCAATTTTTCTATGATGTACTGCATTTACCCCATAATGAGCGCCTGCATTTGAAAGTTCGTTCAATGGTAGGTTTAGTTCCTCTATTTGCAGTAGAAACCTTAGAAGCAAATGTTTTACAGGCTTTTCCTGGCTTTAGAAAACGCTTTGAATGGTTTATTAAAAACCGTCCTAATTTGCAACAAAATATTGCTTCTTTAGAAACCACAGGAAGTAAAGCTAGACGATTACTCGCCGTTGTTAGCCCAGAAAAACTCAAATCAATTCTGCAAAGAATGCTAGATGAAACTGAGTTTTTGAGTCCTTATGGTATTCGCTCTGTCTCCAGATTTCATGCTGACCATCCCTATATTTTTGAAGTTGATGGACAACAGCATTCTGTTAATTACGAACCCGCAGAATCAACTAGCGGGATGTTTGGTGGAAATTCTAACTGGCGTGGTCCAGTTTGGTTTCCAATGAATTACCTAATTATTGAATCTTTGGAAAAATTCCATAACTACTTGGGGGATGATTTTAAAATAGAATGTCCTACGGGTTCGGGTCAATTTATGACCTTAAAAGAAGTAGCAACCGAGTTATCTCACAGGTTGATGAGTATCTTTTTGCGTTCAGAAGCCGGATATCGTCCTGTTCATGGTGGTAATTCTCTGTTTCAAACCAATTCTCACTGGCGTGATTTGATTTTGTTTTATGAGTATTTTAACGGCGATAACGGTGCTGGATTGGGAGCAAATCATCAAACAGGTTGGACAGGGTTAGTAGCAACTTTGATCCACTCCTGTGGAAGTGTTTACCGTTCTTGTCAAGTTCTTCCACAACCAGAAAAAACTGACGCTGCTATTGTCTCTTAGGGACTCCAAATAAAAAAATATCCAACAACCTCTTGTGGGGGAAGCACCACGCTTACCCAACATTCTTAACAAGCCTAAAATTTAGCCCTGAAATAAATTTCGGGCTACAAGCTGAAGTTAGCTAAAAGCTAACTAATACCATCTCACAAAAACTCTGATACAAATATAGACGGTGTAGAGACGCGAAATTTGAGGCAGCGCGTTGCGGTGAGACCAGCGCTCTCCGGCGGGTTTCCCGCCGTAGGCGACTGGCGAACCCGAAGGGGGGTTCCCCCCGTTGTAGCGACTGCCGTCGCGTCTCTACAAAATTTATATGTATCGTGATTAACGTGAAATGGTATAAAACACAATTTTTAACCCGTTTCCAACGGGTTTTAGCTAAAGTGTGGAAATTTATTTCACGGCTTATTATGACTGGTGAAAGATGTCAGTTAACTGCGGTAGATAATATACATTCCGCCGATATAGAGGGCAATTAGTGACAGCCCATCCCAGGACATGTACAGTCTTGATGGGCGTACAGCGCGGTAAATTAACCCAACAATTGCCACTGAAGTCATTATCAATGCCACAATTGCTGTGAAGATATGCACAGAACTAATGTGAGACCACAAATCGCCCCGGAAATATGCTATGTCGTAAATTCCTAAAATTGCCATATTAAAGATATTGGAACCAAAGACGTTGGAAACTGCCAGATCCACAGCATTGAGTCGGATAGCTGACAGTCCAGCAACAACTTCCGGTAGTGAGGTGGTTGCTGCTAGTAGTAATGTTCCGATAAAACTTTCCCCTAACCCTGTCACTGCTGCAACGCGATCGCCCAAAAATGCCAACCACACCCCCAACACCACAATTGCTGCTGAAAGCAACCCAAACATCAAATACGCTTGCTGGCGCTTGATATGTTCATATTGAAAAACTTCAGCTTCCACCTCCAGCACTTCAGCACGTCTTCGGCGCTCAAACCGAGCAATTATGCGTGTACTTTGGAAATAAACTATGAGCAGTAAAATACTGGGAATGCCAACCCAGCCCAGAGTCAAATTATAGTTGTTTTGAGCAAGTAACATCCCAGCAGCTGCAACACCTAGCAGTATAGACCCCAAACCAGCCGCTAAACCATGAGTGACATGTGCTTGTTGAAACAGTGGCCCTGGTCCGATAAAAATATCTAGTAGCGCCAGGATAAACAGGTTAAACAAGCAACTACCAAAGATACCTCCCGCTGCCAGATCCGGTGCGTTGAACACAGTAACGGCGCTGATCCCTGTTGCCAACTCTGGTAAAGAAGTAACACCCGCTAGCAGGATTGCACCAACCAAAGTACGCCCCAAACCAGTCTTTTCAGCCAGGATATCGGCGCTGCGTGAAAGCCATGTACCGACGATGAACACTAGAACGATACATAAAACGACCTGAATCAAAAGCAACATGCCTTAATCTCCTGATTTGCACGCATTCATGATTAAGGATAATTAACCACAGATAAACACAGATAAATTATCTGTGTCCACCCCCCTCACTCCCCCCTCAAGAGGGACGGCAGTTGCTACAACGCGGGAAACCCGCGCAACGCACTGCCTCGGGAAGACAGAGGAAAAACTTTTATTTATTGTCCATCTGTGGTTCCATCTAAAAAACATCGACTTATGCAAGAAACTACATGTACTTAGTACACAACGCTAATCATGAAAATTCCTCTTCCCCACTTCCTACTCCCTACTCCCCACTCCCCATTTTCAAGGCAGGTCTAGTAAAAAGTAGAAAAATATCTCTCCTATGATTTAGGCTGAAGTAAAAAAGCATTGTTTATAATTTATATGCTTATATCTTGCACCTATAATTGCAGAAACCACAAATCCTTTGATAAACAGTAACAAATTTGACGACAACGAAAATTCTCCGTCATAGTCCTCTTGTAGAGGACTTGGGCTATGAGACTGGGACTTATAGTCCCAGTAAGGAAAAATTCTTAAAGACTTGGTTCTTTTTATGATGTGCTATCTAGCGTTTTCCAAGATTTAAGTATATTTACTTCTGACAGCAAAATTTTCAATTCTTATTAGTAGCAAGGTTAATTACTTGGTTATGAATATTGGATTTTTGAGCCGGATTCCTTGGTTTTCTCTAGTATTGCTGTGGTTAACATACGCTCTAGTGGGATGGTATTTATATGCTCATCACATTGTTTGGCTTGTTGGATTTTTTATAGCATCTGTAGCCCTATATGTAGCGAGTAGGGGTAACTCTTTGTTAGAGCGTTTGATTAGTTTTTATTCTCAAGGCTTGTTTGCGGTCTTATTTATCTGTTTAATGATTAGTGTATTAATCGCTTTAACAGTAACGTGGTCAGGATTATTCTCTCTCATTTTCATCCCTGTAATAACTACAATTTTAGCTGAAATAGAAATGCGTTTTGCTGGCTTCAGTAAGATAGATACCTTTTTGGTTTTAACAGTTTTTGCTGTATTGGGTTTGGTTGCAGGTGAAATTGTAGATATTATGTTTTTACCTAGTCAGAAGTATTAAAAAGTACAGTATTTCCATTTCTCAATTTACATCTTACACTTGAAAAATATTGCGTCACAAAAATTACTACATACTTACAGATTTTTCGGCTTCGTTCACATCCGCCAGGGACTGTAAGTCCCTGGCTCATAGCAAAAGTCCTCTATAAGAGGACTGATTAAATAAGTTTGAAGCTTGTAATATTTATTTTGTTGTATCTATTGTTTAGCGGCTTATACTTAAAGGTGCAAGATGTGTTAAGGAACTTCCAAATTAAAAAAATCCAACTACTTCTTACTTCTTACTTCTTGTAGGGTGGGCTGTCCGGCCCACCCTACAATATTAAAAACTATCTATTGGCAGAAAAGCAATATTTCTTGTGCCTGAAAAATCCGGGCATCCAAAATTTATATCAAAAATTTACGTAGTTGACTGGATGAAAGAAGAATCCTACGACTCGAAGTCGTGGGATTGTCAATCAGAATATTACTGGTGGAAGACGAGAATTAAGTTTGGTTTTTCTACTATAAACGAGGAGGCTGGCAACTCTAGTTGCGTTGGTTTGCCAAAAAGGGTATGCGGATATTACTGGTAGAAGACGATCTCGAACAATTAGAGCCATTACAGGGTGTACTATCGGAAGCTGGATATATTGTGGATGGCGTTGACGATGGGGAAACCGCACAATGGCTTTTGTCCAAAAAAGAGTATGACTTGTTGATTTTGGACTGGATGTTACCCACACTTAGTGGTTTAAGTTTGTGTCGTCAGTATCGACTGCTTGGCAAAACTGCACCTGTGTTGATGCTCACTGCTAAGGATACCACGTCGGATAAAGTCATGGGTTTAGATGCGGGAGCAGATGATTATCTTGTCAAACCTGCTGATCTGGTGGAACTCTTAGCGCGGGTACGTGCTTTAGGGAGGCGTTCTCCCCAGTGGGTAGGAGATATTCTCCGTGTTGCAGATTTACAACT
Source organism: Nostocaceae cyanobacterium (assembly GCA_051861145.1). Classification (GTDB taxonomy): domain Bacteria; phylum Cyanobacteriota; class Cyanobacteriia; order Cyanobacteriales; family Nostocaceae; genus JBHYDF01. Next base: position 24,388 of record JBHYDF010000046.1, on the reverse strand, counting down.
GCACTTAAATAACTTAACTGTTGAACGCAATCAGGTAAGTGTGGAATTATCACCACGGGAAACTCAATTGCTAGAATACCTGATGCGTCACCGTAATCAGGTCTTAACCCGCGAACAAATTGAAGAAGCATTGTGGGAGTGGGGTACGGAACCGGAAAGTAATGCGTTGACTGTGCTAGTACGCAAATTGCGCCATCGCTTACAGTTAGTTGGTGCAGCGGATTGGATTAAAACTGTCTACGGTATGGGTTATAGTTTCAAAACGCCAGATACTTAGATGCTTGCTAATTTTTTACCCGATAGCTTACGAACATCCTCGCATCTTCACGAGATAATCCTAGTTCTTGATTAATCATAGCTTTTACAGAGTTTAATTCTGTAACAGGAAATTCAAATTCTAACTTTTTTAGTACGGAGTTGGCGGTATTGACCTCAATTTTTGTAAATCCTTGCTCTTTTTCTATTTCAGCTAAGATTCCTAGCACTTTAACCGCAGTTCGCAACTGTATTTGTGTATTAGCTTGGAGAGTTTCTACTTTACCAGACAGTCCCAGTTCTTGAGCAATCATGGCTTTTACTTTGCTTAGTTCTGTGGCTGGAACTTTGAATATTAACTTTTTGAGTACAGGGTTTGCAGTCTCAAGTTCAACTTCGGTAAACTCCTGCTCTTTTTCAATTTCAGCTTTGGTTACTAGGACATTGGTTGCAAGCTGTATCATTACTGTATGTGTATCAGCTTGGAGCTTATCTACTGTAGTGTAGGAACGACTCAATAGTAGGTTTGTCAACGATTCTCCACCAAGTCCAAAAGCTATTAGGAGTAGCGGCAGAGGCAGCAAATATTCTAGCTTGGAAGAGTGCAGTTTTTGCAACAATTGGGACAATGACATAGGGTAACAAATACCTCAGTTTCATGTTTCATCGTAGTCGTAGCAATTTAGCTCTGTGGTTTACCTTAACAATGGGTAGCATTTTGGTTGTTTTTGCAGGAGTACTTTACTATCGAGCAGTAATAGATGAACTAGATAATCTCGATCGCTTACTTCACAAAAAATCCAGAGTGATGACAGTGAATGCAAGGTACGATCTGCGTAATAAACAGCTAGACTTAGAAAATGTGCCGCTTTTAGGCAGTAACGTACCACCACAGGGTACTGACTTTGTATATGCGCGTTGGTACGATACGAAAGGGCAACTGGTGCAATTTTTTGGTAAGACTCCAGAGGCGCAGTTGACGATAACCCCCGGATTTCACACTCTCAAGATTACGTTTGACTCCTCAAAAAGAGCCTCCACTGTTATTTGGCTTCGTCAGTTAACGTTACCTGTCTACCAGGATAATTTATTAATAGGTTATCTCCAAGTGGCAACGCCACTGACATACGTCCAAAATAATCTAGCTCAGTTACGCCTGGTTTTGCTTTTGACAGTACCAGTAACTTTGGGGGGTATCGGTATGGCTGGTTGGTGTTTGGGGGGAATTGCAATGCAACCCATTCGTGATAGCTACGATCAGCTACAACGCTTCACATCTGATGCTTCCCATGAATTGCGATCGCCTTTGTCAGCTATTATTAGCAATGCCCAATACGGATTCATTTCTCAATCTAGTAATCCCGAAATGCAGCGTCAGCGCTTCGGGAAAATTTTCGATGTCGCTAAGTCGATGAGTACTCTGGTAAATAATCTACTGCTTCTAGCACGTCATGCAGGTCGATTATCTCCTGAATCTTTACAAGAAGTTGACTTGAAGAGTGAGCTTTTACAGATATCAGATGAATATGCAACACAAGAGGATGCAAAACATCTCAATCTAACTTATACTTTACCAACTGCCAGTGTGTTTGTGCTGGGTGATGCTGACTTACTGCGTCAAGCTGTAGTTAATTTACTCAGTAATGCCTGTAAATATACTCCCCCTGGAGGTCAAGTTGAACTGCGACTGTTCACCCAGTCAAATTGGGCTGTAATTGAAGTTATAGACAATGGTATCGGTATTCCGGAAGCTGATTTACCGCATATTTTTGAGCGGTTTTATCGGGTGGATAAAAAGCGATCGCGCGTGGCGCACGCTGATGCCATCCGGCACGCTACGCGAACGCGATCGCGCAAAACTGGCGGATATGGCTTAGGGTTATCTATTGTTCAACAAATCGTCTCTGCACATGGCGGTCATATTAGTGTCAAAAGTGTAGTCGAAAAGGGGTCAACTTTTCAAATAATTTTGCCGATCAAATAGTCGCTGTCACTTTCTGCTCACATTTTTTGGCAATACTGAAAATAGTCATTGGTCATTGGTCATTGGTAAAGACTTTTGACAAATGACAAAGGACAAATGACTAATGACTAATGACTAATGACTAATGACTAATGACTAATGACTAATGACTATTTATTGAAGCATGTTGATAGTAAACTTCTTACTAACTTGGCTAGTTGCGGCTCTATCACTATTGCTTACAGCCTATTTCGTACCAGGCTTTGAGTTTGACACTTTTGGTACAGTTGCTATTGCAGCATTGATTTTAGGCTTAGTCAATGCAATTGTTCGACCTTTTTTGGTGATTTTGACGCTTCCCCTTACCATTCTCACCCTAGGTTTGTTTCTTTTTGTCGTTAATGCGCTCATGCTTTTGCTGGTAGGATTCCTTGTACCTGGTTTTGTTGTTGCTGGTTTCTTACCTGCATTGTTAGCTTCAGTTGTTCTGACAATTGTTTCTACAGTCCTAGGACTTTTAGTCAGAAATGTAACTTAAGATGATTTGATTGGCTGACATGCCGTCACTTTCTCTTCACATTTATTGCTAATACTGAATATAGTTATGGCGGATTTAACTAACTGTGAATCAAAAAAGTGAAATAATAATTAACTTTTTTGGTGTAACAGTTGATATTTTCCTTACCCCCATATTTATAGATTATTTTCTAGTCATATTTGGGGGTTAGGAATTTCGTAATGTAGGACAGAATTTTTTAAATATCAAAAAAGATTTGTATTTTGACAAAGGAGGAAAAGACATGAAATTGTTGTCTATCAATGAACTCAAAACTTTAGTAGAAAAACCAGATGGAGTTTGTGTTTCAATTTATATGCCTACTATTAAGTTGGGAGCAGAAACGCAACAAAATCCAATTAGATTTAAAAATTTAATGCGAGAAGCCGAGGAACAACTAATAAATAGTGGTCTTCGCGGTCAAGATGCAAGAGATTTGCTCCAACCAGCGCAAGAAATAGATAACTATGAATTTTGGCAGCATCAAGGCGATGGACTGGCAATTTTCATATCTAAAAATATGTTTAGCTATTACTGTTTACCGCTTAATTTTGAAGAATTAGTAGTTGTCACTGACCGTTTCCATTTGAAGCCATTGCTATCTTTACTTACAGGAGATGGACGATTTTATATTCTAGCTCTCAGTCAAAATCAAGTAAGATTGTTTCAGGGTACACGCTACAGTATCAACGAGATTGAGTTAGAAAACGTGCCTCAAAGTCTTGCCGAAGCGCTGAAATATGATACTGCTGAAAAACAGTTACAATTCCATACTAGGACGCCACAAGGAGGCGGTGGTGGTGGCGGCGATCGCGCTGCTATATTTCACGGTCAAGGTGCTGGCAATGATGACCAAAAAGATAATATTTTGCGATACTTTCATCAGGTAGATGAAGGACTACAAGAATTACTCAAGAATCAGCAAGCGCCTTTAGTATTGGCAGGAGTTGAATATCTGTTTCCAATTTACGAACAAGCAAATACTTATCTGAATTTAATAGATGAAGGTGTTACAGGTAATCCAGATGAGTTAACAGCAGAAGAGTTACACTCGTTAGCTTGGGAAATTATCCAGCCTTACTTTGAGCAATCTCAACAAGCAGCCGCTGACTACTATCAAGAATTAGTTGGTACAGGACAAACTAGTAACAATATCAAAGAAATTGTTTCGGCAGCTTATTATCAACGAGTTGATACTTTGTTTGTTGGGGTAGGTGTCCAGCAGTGGGGAAGTTTTACCCCAGAATCTAACCAAGTTGAATTGCATCAAGAGAAAGAAATTGGCGACGAGGATTTAATGGATTTTGCTGCTATTCATACTTTGTTAAACGGTGGAACAGTTTATGCTGTTGAGTCTGAAGCAGTACCAGATAATACACCGTTAGCTGCTGTATTTCGGTATTAATTAATGGTAATGACCGAGAAAGGGGAAAGGGGAAGGGGGAAAGGGGAAGGGGAAAAGGGGAAGGGGGAAAGGGATACAAGAAAGAGTTTTTAAATTGGTGGTTTTCCATTCCCCTTTTCCCTTTAACATGCATCCCTTGCCCGAAGGGCTTTAACCTTTTCCCGCCCGAAGGGTTGTTGACGAATGAGCGTTGCTGAATCAGGGGATGAATTTTGTAGAAGCAATTCATGAATTGCTTCTGGGCTGGTAGATTGTAAATCTGATATTAACAGTTTCATACTTTCAATCAGCAACGCCGGTGAACGAAAGGGTGATGTAGGTTTTAGAGCCAAAATCCGTCTGCGGATATATTGCACCAATACCTCGTAAACCACTAAATACTTGTTGTATTCAAGAATTACTAGTTCTAGAACACCAATTCAGTAATGCTAAAAGAACCTCTCCCCCAACCCCTCCCCTACGAGGGGAGGGGAGTTTGGCTCCCCCTTCCCTCGTAGGGAAGGGGGCTGGGGGGTTAGGTTTTTGATTACTGAATCGATGCTCTAGTTATTAGTCCATTTTAATGGACTTCTGCTATGAGTTTGGGACTATAAGTCCCAGGCAGACTTTGGCTTTATCTGTATACTCTCATTTGTAAATCTGCATCAAGGAGGTGTCTTTTGACTGATAATACACCTTTCTTTTCACGGCAACCGAGTGTGTCCAGACAAGAACTTGTGGAGTTAGTGCGATCGCAACTCGAAGCACTGCTACAACAAGAAAACTTCCAGGGAGCGAAAGCCCTATTAGTACCTGTACAACCTGCGGATATTGCCCAAGCGATTGAGGGTTTGCCAAAAGCTATGCAGGCTCTAGCTTTTCGCTTACTTTCCAAACAGGAAGCAATTGAAGTCTATGAATATCTCGACTCCAGCATCCAACAATCCTTGATTGCAGAATTGAGGCAGCAAGAAGTTCTTGATATTGTAGATAAGATGTCGCCGGATGACCGAGCGCGATTATTTGATGAGTTACCCGCTATTGTCGTCCAGCGGTTATTGCAACAACTCAGCCCAGCTGAACGTGAAGCCACAGCCTTGATTCTAGGCTACAAAGAGGGCACTGCTGGGCGGATCATGACCACAGAATATCTTTCTGTGAAGGAGGATTTAACAGTTAGCCAAACTATCGACCGGGTTCGCGTTTTAGCTAGTGCCACTGAAATAATCTACTATCTTTACGTGACTGATAGAGAACGCCGCCTCACGGGAACTCTTTCTTTTAGAGATTTAGTAATCGCCCAGCCAGAGCAAAGGTTGGGTGAAATTATGACTCGCGATGTGGTATTCGTTCACACAGACACAGACCAAGAAGAAGTAGCGCAAATTATCCAACGCTATGATTTAGTAGCCGTGCCTGTAGTGGATACAGAACAGCGTCTGGTTGGCATTGTAACTGTAGATGATGTGCTGGATGTTTTGGAGGAAGAAGCAACAGAGGATATTTACAAACTAGGTGGGGTGGAAGCTGGAGGTGATAACTATTTCCAAACGAACGTGTTGACAGCAGCTCGTAAACGAGTTGTTTGGCTATTTGTTCTCTTAATTGCTAATACTGGCACCACTGCTGTAATCAGCGCTCAAGAAAATGTTTTAGAACAAGTTGTTGCCTTAGCTGCCTTTATTCCCTTATTGATTGATGCCGGTGGAAATGTCGGAGCGCAGTCTTCAACGGTGGTAATTCGAGGTCTTAATCTGAAGGAAGTTGGCATCAAAAAAGCTTTGGGAGTAGTGACGCGGGAAACAATCACAGGAGCATTATTGGGAGTGATGTTAGGGATAGCAGTGATATTCTGGGCTTACTTCCTTGAAGGTAGTTTGCCAATAGCAATTACTGTAGGGACGAGTTTGCTGGTTATCACTATCTTAGCAGCCGTGTCAGGTTCTGGCTTACCTTTTTTATTTGGTGCGCTCCGTTTAGATCCAGCCTTAATGTCAGCTCCTTTTATTACCTCTATTGTAGATGTTTTGGGAGTTTTTATTTATCTAATGCTAGCTAGAACAATTTTACAATTATAAGGAGGCTGCTATAGCAATCCTAAATGATTTATGAAAACTCACATCTTCCACGCTTACGCAATAATCGTGAGGCGAAGCCTCCAAAACCTCGTTACCAGGTTGAACCTGGTAACGAGAACAGGTTGAACCTGGCAGTTGAGAATTAGAGCCTCTGGCTCCTTTGTGGTTTGTATTAAAAATGATTTTCATGAATCACTTAGCATTGCTATAGCCAAGTAATTTTCATTATGACTTTCAGACAACTTTGGAGACTTTTAAAAGAAACATTTTTAGAGTGGGAATTTAACGAAGTATCTCTATTAGCATCATCTTTAGCTTATTACACCGTATTTTCTCTTGCACCTTTGATGGTAATTATCATCATAATCCTTGGTGCAATTTATGGAGAAGCAACAGCCAAACAACAGATTGTTGACCAAATGGCAGAAATAGTTGGTGAAGGGGGCGCACAATTACTTGCCACTGCAATTGCCAATATGAGAGAAGATACCCGTGGAGGTCTGTTTAGACTCATTTTCAATATTAGTTTTTTTGCCTTTGGAGCTTCTGGAGTTTTTGCACAAATTCAATACGCGCTCGACAAAATTTGGGAAGTAAAACCAGAACCTAGACGCCAGATTTTTCACTTCCTTCGTAAACGTATTTTGAGTTTTGCAATGGTGCTGGTCATTGCTTTTTTACTATTTGTTTCCTATCTCATCAACAACATTTTAGTAATTATAGTTAATAATTTGAGTGATTTATTACCAGGTTTAGGTTATCTATGGCAAATTCTCAGCTTTTTACTCTCCTTTAGTGTTCTCACGTTACTGTTTGCAGCAATTTACACAATCCTACCCGATGCTCAAGTTGCATGGCGCTCTACTGTGGTGGGTGCGGCAATTACTGCACTTTTATTTATGGTAGGGCAGTTTTTCTTTGGGTTATTTCTCAGTCAAATTGATATTGGTTCTGCTTACGGTGTTGCAGGTTCTTTTGTAATTGTCATTACATGGATTTATTATGCCGCTCACATTTTATTTTTAGGTGCAGAGTTTACCAAGGTTTATGCGAAATTACACGGTTCTCCGATTGTGCCTGAAGAATATGCAGTCCGCATTTCTCGCAACAACCAAAACGAATCTCAACAATCCCAAGAACCGCATTCCGATAGGCAAAATAATCAACGCAGACACAAACGTTCTCGATAATTATGTTTCAAGTGGGATTAAGAGTTCATTTATAAAGAAAATCTGATCCCCCCAACCCCCTTGAGAAGGGGGGCTATAAATTACTTCCCCCCTTTTTTAACGACCTAACCAAATCTTAATGTAATCAAGTAGACTAGAACCACCCCAAATTACTCCAATTAGAATCGAAGTAGTTAGAATACCTCCCATTAGACAAAGGACTAAACCACCCAGACTAATTACACCATCATCTTCCAGTAAGCCAAAACTAGTCACAAAAATTCCTATTGCTGGTAGGGTATTAGTTCCAGGAATGGGAATCATCATCGAAATTGCCATCAGGGCGATCGCACAACCAATTAAGACTCTACCTGGTAAAGTAATACAGATATGGACTAGACGTGGACGAGCGATCGCTTCAATTCTTCGCAACCACGGAATCCCTTTTTTCAAAATTCCTTGGACTGTTTCCAGTTTAATGGGATGATTTACCATCCGCTGTGGCAACCAAGGAGTTTTGGAACCTGCAAGAAGTTGTATCGCTAGTACAAAAATCAGGATACCAAAAGGAACAGAATAACCTGGTGCTGGTACTGGCAAAGCTGAAGGCAAAGATAGAATTACGAGTAAAAACCCAAAAATTCGTTCCTTTGCCAGCAGCAAAATATCTGCCAATTTAACTTGAGAAGGTTGTTCTGTCTCAAAAAAAAAGCGTTGTAACTCGTTGGAAAGTTTAGCCATACAATCTCTAAAATTACTACAGTTCGGTAAAGCACCCTACAACCGGCATAAACGAGAAAACAGGAGAAAGATTTGCAACTGTTAATTGTTACAGCAATCCGAATTTAATGGTAAGAAAATACGTAGATTTGCTTGCAAATCTAAAAGTAAAATTTTATTTTTGAATTAAGCGAAGGGGTTGACATACTCCCCCGTGAGGGAAAACGGGGGATTCTGGGGTCAAACAGCTGGTTCCGCTAGATGGATAATGGTGCGATAAACTAGGCTAACCATACCATGCTCATTGCAGTGGCGCTCATACAATTCCTGCAATCTAGAAATCAGTTGCTGGTGTGCCAGTCCTTGACGCGGAACCGTGGAATAACTCATCGCATTTCCAATTAGTCCAGTGAAATCTACCTGTTGTCTGTGGTCAAAAGTATATTGACGGATATTGACAAAATGGGGACTATTTGTTAATGGTTCCACTGATAGAAAACACACCTCCGGTGGAGCATTATCTGAAGATGTGCGCAGAAGTCGGACATATTCACCAGTAAACTCATCATTTTTATTGCGATCGTTAACAACCACAGCCAACCTTCCTGATGGTTTCAAAATCCGGCGAAACTCCAATAGACTTAGTTCGTGATTAAACCACTGGAAAGCTGAACAACAGCTAACTACGTCAACAAATGCATCTGGTAAGTGAGTAAACTCGGCTGTTGCATCACGGAATTCTATCAAAGGATGAGGTATGGCTGCTTCTCTCATCGCTGCGTTCGGTTCAATCGCCAGGACACGCACTCCCTTTTCTGCAAACAAGCGGGAGGCGATCGCTGGACCCGCACCAATATCGGCTACAATCAGTTGCGGTGGCGGTGCTAATCCTGCCAAGATAGCATCTATTGCTGAGGCTGGATAACTTGCTCGATACTTCACATAATCTTCTGCTCTATCGGAGAATCGAGTTAGAGGATTCATCGTGTGTAACGGCGTTATTTCCATCAGTTTCACCTATTTGATTTGTGAAAATTTCTCAGAGGATGTTTGGAAAGTATTATTTTCAACATGCAGACTTTTGGATCCCCCTAAATCCCCCTTAAAAAGGGGGACTTTGAGAAGGTTTCCCCCCTTTTTTAGGGGGGCTAGGGGGGATCCGCAAGAACTCGATGTGTTATGTGAGACTTTCCAAACATCCTCTCAGAAACCGGGTTTCTTGTTTTCAAGTGAGGTCTATTATTTAGGTTGCCAAACAGCATCTGCAACTTTGACAGGTTTAGTAATCACTTTCAAATCTAATAAAGTTTGAACAACCTTTTGTTGCTCTGCGATTACTTCGTTATTTATGGGTTGTACGCCGTAGCGTTTGCGCCGACTTTCCGCAAGTTCTAAGCTAGAAACATCAACTCCCATCGGTTTTGAAAGAATTTCAGCAACCTGACGGGGATTTTGCTTCGCCCATTGCCCTGTCTTGTCAATTTCATCGAGAATTTGTTTGAGCAACTCTGGATTTGTGTTAGCAAAGTTTCGTAATGTGAAGTAAAATTCTCTTCCTGTTAACAGACCATTACCATCTTTCAACATTCGTAATTCTCCACCTTTTTGAGCTGCTGCCATATATGGGTCTGAACTTACCCAAGCATCAACACGACCGGTTTCAACAGCAGCACGGGAATCTATTGGGGCAATATAAGCAGGCTCTATATCAGTGTATTTCATCCCTTCTGACACCAAAGCTTGCACCAGCATAATATTCGTGGTTCCACCTTTAGTAACAGCAATTTTTTTACCTTTGAGATCAGCTACAGTTTTAATTGGAGATTTTTTACTGACTAATATTCCAAAACTTTCTGGACTTGGTGCAGTGTTACCAACATACACTAATGGCACACCTTTTGAAAGTGCAAATATTGGTGGTCCATCTCCTGAATGACCTATGTCGATTTTGTCTGAACTCATGGCTTCCACCAGTTGAGAAGGAGCGCCAAATTCTAGCCAATTGACCGAGATTCCAGAGGCAGAAAGTTTTTTTTCTAAAGAGCCTTGTTGCTTAACTAAATATAGAGTCCCAACTTTTCCATAGCCAATCCGCACGACTTTAGCAGTATCAGCACCACCCGCCAACTTAGTTGTAGAATTCGGGTTTTGACTGGAAGTACAACCAGAAAATACTAAACTCAAACACAACCCAATTGTAAATAGCAGTGCCAAAAATCTAGCTGATTTTTGTAGAAATAATCTGAATACTTTCCTCAAAACAATCTTAATAAAAGAGAGTTTATTAAACGGTTTGAGAAGATCCATATCTCAACCCCATTCATTTAGAATTTAATTTGCTGACAAACATTCAAGACAGATATAAGTTAACGGATTGGTATCATACCTGCCTTCTCTACGAACCCCTGCCCTTCTTTGGATAACAGTAAGTTTGAGTAAGCGACACCTGCCTTTTCATCAAGTTTTTGATCCCGACGAATAATGACAAATACACGCCTTGTTAAAGGATAAGTACCATCTTGAAACGCTGCTGCGTTGATTTTATTGCCGTCTTTGGTAATTGGTACATACTGATTGCTTTTGCCAGCAGCTAGGGCGACTGGGCGAACCGTCTTTTGCTGGACAATGAGTCCTGCTGAGCCGATGCCAATAGCACCTGGAGTCGTAGCTACTTTACGTACAGATTCAGTATAATTACTAACGGATTGTACCCTGGAACTGAAACCTTTAGCTTCTGGGGGAACAAGAAGTTTGACGAGAGAGCCAGATTTTTGATTTGGGCCAAAAGGTACTATCGGCAAGTCTGCTCCTCCTACCTGCTTCCAATTGGTGATTTTACCCTGATAAATTCCTTGGAGTTGCTCCAGGGAAAGTCCAGGAATAGAAACATCTGGATGGGTATAGCAGCCAATCCCATCGATGGCGACTGGTATCTGTTCCAGACGAAAACCCCGTTGTTTTGCTGTAGTGTATTCTGCATCCTCAAGAGGTCGAGAGGATAAAATAAAGCTCAGTTCACCATCAAGCAACATTGTAATACTCTTAGTCAGGTCGGGAGTTCCGTGTCTGGGTGGGGTATAGCGTAGGCGAAAATTTGGGTGAGCTTGAGTCATCGCCTTATGTGTCCCTTGAGCTGTAAGAGATGCAAGAGTGAGAGTACCACCGTAGTTGAATGTACCCTCTGGCACGTTTGGGACTTCTTTCATGGAATTGTAGAGCGGAATGTCCGAAGAATTGTCCTCAAAGGATCTGTTCAAACTACTGGTAGTTGTTAGGAATTCCTGCCAGAAATAATAGCCTCCCCCACCAACAAGTAATAACACAAGGGCTAAACCAAGCCAACTCTTGTAAGAGGTTGAACTAAGTTTGCGGGTTTTGTCGTAGGTGGGTACAGAGGAAATCACAAGAGGCTTGCCGCATTTTTGACAGCGTTTCGCCCCAATTGGATTTGCATCGTAGCAGCACCAGCTACAGATTACTGTTCCCTTTCTATTAGATTCGTTTGTATTCATTTTCCAAATGCGAATAGAATACTAGTACTGCTCCACCAATTCAACGCAAGCCGAGTTCTTGCAAGAATACAAGTAAAGAAATTCGGCGTTGCTGAATTAGGGTATGAATTTTGTAGAAGCAATTCATGAATTGCTTCTGGGCTGGTAAATTGTAAATCTGATGTTAACAGTTTCATACTTTCAATCAGTAACGCCAGAAATTCAGTTACACACTCCCCACTCCCCCTTTGGAATTAAAAATGAAAAATGTAAAATTAAAAATTTATTCAATCCAATTTTTAATTTTTAATTTTTAATTTTTAATTGAGCGAAGCGTTCCCCACTCCTACTCCCCGCCCTCACCCCACATTTTTGGGTTGGCGGACTAACTAATAGTATGGCTAGAACCTAAAGGTTGTTCTCAGGGTACCGACAAAGATGGCGTCGTTGTTGTTGTTGTGTTCTGGATTGGTAATGACAAATAAACCAGGGGTAACAGCAATATTATCTGTCATTTGGAGCCGATAGAAACCTTCTATATGTAAAGACGTGTCTTGGTCGTCTGTTTGGCTGCTTTCTATGACTTTTGGCGGCATACCAAATACAATACCAGCTAAATTTCCATCCCCTCCCAAATCTGGAAAAGCTAAAGTCACAGCATAATTCAAAATATCAGCTTCATCATCACTGACTTCCGAACGTGCAAATGAGTAACCGGCCCAACCAGAAAGGATAAATTTAGGACTAATTCGCCAACTCGTTTGTAAGCCAAAAGAATCTGCTGAAGTGGCGACATTACCAAATGGTCTTTGAGCATTGGCACTGCCTGTACCCGCTGACAGGTTGACACCACTATTGCCATCTCCTGCATTGTAAGAGCGAATGTAGGTCAAGCCAATACCTAAATCTTGAAATGGCTCCAATATAAGTTGTGCTAAAGCACCGTAGTTACCATCAAAAAGCCCATTTTTATCAGTTGGATCGCTTGCATCGCCGGCTGTATAGGCTAATGTGAAATTCGTTTGCTTGCTAAACTCATAAGTTACGCTTAAACCTCCACCTCCACCTGCAATGTTTCGGTAGATAGGGTTAAATCGACCAAAGCGAGAGATGCTACCGCTACCACTGCTTTCAAATGGACTTAAGACTTCTACAAAGTGATTCAAGTTAGTTTTTACGGGTGCAACGGTGGCGCTGATCTTATCGCCTAATGGAAATTCATAGTACAGTTCGCTGATCCCAATTTGGTTGTCTTCATCTCCATCAAACCCTAGCCGAGTCATTCTCGTACCTGTGACATCATTCTGAAACGGGGTAATGTTTCTTGCTTGCAAACGAGTTCTCAGACGATCTTTGCCAGTAAAGCTAGAGTCAAGAGTTAGACGCACACGGTCTGCAAGGATGATGTTATCTTCTAAGTCAGAGTTGTCATCACCGGCTGCTTCATCGCCAAACACGCCAGCAATAGCAAAAATAGCTTCTCCAATGAGTTTTGTAGTGGTAGAAAATTGATTTGCTTCTAATTCGGCGGTGCTAGCTTCTAAGGTATCTACGCGATCGCGCAGTGTTGTAAGTTCCGCTGAAAACTCTTCTTGCAGCTTTTGTAGTGTGGCTAAATCATCTTTAGTTACCAGAGAAGCTGTACCAGTAGCAATTAATTCGTTCACCCGATCCAAACAAGCATTCAAACCAGCAGCAAATTCGTATCTTGTCATAGCGCGTTCGCGAAGCGTGTGCGAAGCACTCTCGCCTCGATACGTGCCATTTGGATAACCAGCTATACAACCATACCGTTCAACTAATGATTGCAATGCACTGAAAGCCCAATCATTCGGTTCGACATCAGAAAGTTGGGAAACTGAGTTCACCTGTGCTAATTGGCTTGAAGAAAATTCAATCTCCGTATTGGATTCAGGCTGAATTTGAGATTCTGTTTGGACTTGTTCAGCCAGCGTTACAGATGGGACAGAAAAGGTTGATAGCAGCACTACCGGGCTGAGGAGAAAATACGGAAATGAAGATTTAAATGACACTGCCTCACACCTAAAATTAAACAACATTAAGGAAAACACTAAAGAAGTTAGGACTTATGCAATAACTCTCTGAAACTCTTATTTCTTCGTGTTCTTTGCGTACTGTGCGGTTCATTTTTTCATGATTTTGCATAAGTCCTAGAAGTGATTAAACGGGTTTTTTAATGAAATCAAAGGCTATTTTTTTGGATTTTTTCACCAAAAAACAGCAATTACAACCTAGTATTTACATAAATTTACTTTTTACAGCAAATTTTGCTTTGTTTCATAAATTTATACCCGAAATTGACCGAGAAAGGAGAAAGGGGAAGGGGAAAAGGGGAAGGGGGAAGGGGGAAGGGGGAAGGGGATTTTTCAGATATTTCCTTTACCCTTTACCCTTTACCCCTCTTCTTTCCCCTTTCCCCTTTCCCCTTTTCCCGCGCGAAGGGGTTGACCAATGAGCGATAATTTCTTAATGGTATAAACCCTCAAATTTATCTGTGCAACCAATCCAAAATCTAAAATCTAAAATCTAAAATCCGATGACAAAGCCTAGTTAACTTTAAAGATGCCAACACTTTCTTGTAATTCTTGAGAAATATCCACGGTTTTCTGAAGAGATGTAGAAACTTGGTGAGATAAATTACTGGTCATTTCTGATACTTTGTTAATTTCTGTCATGAGATGAGAAACTTCTTTTGAGGTTTGCACTTGAGAGACTGTAGCGGCGGAAATCGATTGTACTAATTCATCAATTTGGCGACAGACATCGATAATTTGACTGAAACTCTGCTTGGAATTTTGAACGAGACGGGTTTCTTCAATTACTTGCATAGTTCCCCATTCCATAGCTTTCACTACTTCAGTAGTTTCAAGTTGGATATTGGCAACAATTTGTTCAATTTCCGAAGTTGCGTCTTTACTTTGAGCTGCAAATATAGCGACTTCTTCAGCAATTAATGCTAATCCTTGACTTCCTTCATCATCACGCGCTGCTTCAATGCTGGTGTTGATAGCTAATAGATTGGTTTGCATGGCGATATGATTAATCAATGCCACAACACGGGAAATTTCTTGTAAAGATTCACCAAGACGCTTGACTTTTTTCGCCGTTTCCCCCATTGTTTCTCGTAAGCTCAAGTTACTTTCTACTGTCAGATCCATTGCTTCACCTCCGGCTTCAGCGGTGTGAGAAGCAGTACGAGCAACAACTGCTGCTTGCATTGCACTGTCAGCCACAGCTTGAATCGAAACTTGCATTTGATCAACACAATTGAGGGTACGGCTGATTTCCTGGGCTTGTTTGAGTGCTTTCACTGAAAGTTGATCGATTACCTGCGAGTTTTTAGCGATCGCTGCGTTGACTTGAATTGCAGTTGTTTTAACTTTAATAACAATCTCTTGCAAACTGACCATAATGGAGTTAAAAAAGTCAGCGAAGATACCAATAGCTCCAGTTGTTTCCTCAGCGCGGACTGTTAAATCTCCTCTTTTTGCTCCTTCAATCGGAGCGATTAATTGTTGCAATTGCTGTTGTAGTTCCTCTTTTTCCGCTGTTTGTTGTCCTAGCAAATCCTGTAATTGTTCAGCCATGTGGTTAATGCTAAACCCCAAGGTTGCAAGTTCATCTTCACCATCTATAGCAATGCGAGTATCAAGATTACCTTGACCTAATTTTTTCACTGTCATAATTGCAGCCAAAATCGGATGCATGAAGCGGCTAGCCAAAAATGCTGCGATCGCGCCCACCAGCAATGCAACTACAATTGTTCCTATCTGCAATACCAGCAATAATTGTCTCTGGGTTGCAAATGCAATTGCTGTATCCGTACTCAAAAATAATTTCCATTTCAATTCTGGCAAACCTTCTACGCTTGGCAAGGGTACGTAGGTAATTAATTTATCTTCATTCTCTTTTTTATCAAAAAATATACGAGTCGTTACCTGATTTTTGCCTTGCAATTGTAACCATTGAGGAATTTCTTGTGCAACATTTTGAGCGTATTGGTTATTTTTCCTAGACAAAAAAATTTTCCCAGAATTATCGATGAGAGTGTAATTAAGTTCATTACCTGGAGAGAGTTTGATTGCACTCTCCACAGATTTTAAGGGCATGACAGCTCGGATAATATAAATTGTTTTGTTCGTAACGCTATCTTTAATAGGTGCAGCGAAATATATTTTAGAATCTTCGACAGTTGTAACTGTTATCGGTTGACTAATATAAGGTTTATCGGTTTGCAGTACTGCTTGAAAATATTCCTCATTTTTTTGATTGAGAATAGATTGTCCTTGAGAATCTACAATCATATTCCCATTCATATCCAACACAGCAACGCTTTCAAAGTTATTGAGAATATTTAGATAATCATTTAGCTGTTTTTGGATTTGTTGGGGATTTAAAGATTTATTTAGATTGGGATCCTTTAAAAATACTTGCTGTGAGAGTAGCTGAATATCTTCATATTTTCTTTGCATGAATTGATTGATATTGTCTGCAATCAAAACCGCTTGATATTGTTTAGCATTGGTAATTTCCTTTGTAATTGAATAACTTACCAAGTTCCAAGCAATCGTTCCGACGATTAAAACTGGTAATGTACTCATTCCAATGGCAAATGCTCGTGTTTTCGTGCGTAAACTTGCCCGCTTCAACCATGACATGGCACGATTGAGGCGAGGATTTTTTAATTCACTTTCACTCTTTTTCAGAGTTTCAGCATCTAGTGAAACAATAATTTTATCGCTTTGAAAATCACTATTTTGAACTACATTAGTTTTATCTGCATCATTTTTGATGTCCATCCAGCACTCCTCAGGGGTTATCTAGGTGAATTAGCAAAATATGTAAATTTTAGTGCTAGTGGTAGATGCTTGAATGATATAAGTAAGGATTATGTGCGAATGGCACGCTTGTTAATAAATCTTTGAGCCAAGAAATATATTTCCGGCTGTAGAGACGTTGCAATTGCTAGTAGGGGCGGGTTTTGTTTCAATCTCGAATTCAAGCAAAAAGGATCTCTGCTAAACCCGCCCCTACTAATTTTAATTCAGCGTTTAATAAGCGTACCATTCATCTCTATCCTTTTCTGTTAAATTCCCCTGGTGCTAGGTAAAATTCTACCGCTTTTTCAGCACGATTGAGAAAAGTATGAAAATCTTTCTTTCCCCAATCCCTACTCCTGTAGGCCGTGTGCATTTGGATTAAAATCTTATCATCAAACCGATAAACTGCCGCCCAAATGCTTCGCCCCTACGACTCCCGATTTTCAGGTGAGATACGAGGAAATTTATTTTCAGGTAAAATAATTTGCTAAAGTAAATATAGGAATTCAGTTTGATTTTGGAAAAAATTCCGTACATTTGAAACTTAGGTGTAGGTAGGGAATAGCCCAGCCTACGTGTATTTCAATAATAGACGTTGCTGATTAAAAGTATAAATTTACTTCACGCAGAGGCGCACCAGGCGCAGAGAGGGAGACTTTATAATTCTTGATTTTTCAATTTCATACTTAAATTCAGCAATGCCCAAAAATAAAATAGTAATCCTATTTAATCTAATCCAAAATCTAAAATCTAAAATCCAAAATTGGTCTACGGTAGCCAAAAATCTGGCAAAATAGATTTACTTAGGTGGCGCACTGTCTGATTAACTTCCCTTGCTAGTTGAATATGGGGTTCATCCGCCTCTACAGGTAAAATTTTCGCGATCGCGCCTTCTCCTAAGTAGGAAATTACGAAATTCGCCGCTTCCAAACCTGTAACGTAAGCTTTTTCCTGTGACCATGAACCGTGGCGGTTAACTATCCAATCACCACTCATAAATATATTCGCAAAACTCGTCTTTCCTGGCAACATATAACGATAGCTACCAGGTGCAAAGTGAGTTACCGCCTGTGGTAAGCGAATGACACTACTATCTATTACTTTCGCCTCTCGAAATTCAGCAACGCATGTTTCTAAATAACGCTGCACTATCGGCACAATTTCCTTATCTTCTAAGGGGATAAATTGATTAGCGTGATAAAAATCAACTTCAACAACCGTACCGGGTTCATTTTTATATTCATCGTGTAAAGCATTCAAATCAAAAAAAGTCCATCCCGTAGTTGCATCAAACCCAAAACAAGCATTAGAAGGACGGGGAATATTAATTTTCCTGTCAAACCAAAGGCGAGTTGCTAAAACATCAACTGCATTTAAATTTGTGACATTGCGGAATTCATTACGGCTTTGTAAGCTGGTGCTACTGGCAACAATTTTCTTCATACCAGTGACGCCAACAGCAAAAATCACCGCATCAGCATCAAATACTTCTTCACCGCAAACTACACCCGTTGCCCGATTATTATCAATAATTATGTCAGTAACTCGTTTATTAGTTAATAACCTTCCCCCAAGTTTTTCTATGCGTTCTACCCAAGGACTAAAGATTTTTTCTCCCACAGTTCCTCGACACCAAACGACATCAAAATCCGGTTGATGTGCCAGAATAAAAAAGTAGAGCATTCCTAAAGTTGCGGCGGCGGAACATTGTTCACCAGGAGCAAATAAACCTACCAATAACATTGGTTCAAAAGATTCATAAAAAAGACGTGCCGAAACACCAAAATCTTTGAATAATTCACGGGCTGTAACAAAATCATAACGCCGCCAAGCTGCATCGGAATTATCAAAATCAATAACAGCATAAAGTAAAGGTAGGGCGCTGAGACGGTCAATTAATGGCAAACGTTTAAATTGAGTATAGAGAAATGTTCCCAGAGGTGTTGGGAGTCGCGGTAAGTCTTGAAAAATTGGAGACTCAACTTCTAAACCTGCGGGTGAATATTGAGAGGAACGAGTCCAACTGGTAAAAGGGTTAATTTCTAATTCATTGATGAGGGAAAAGATATTTCTATAAGGATACCAGAAACCATGAACACCCGCTTCTGTTGCACGTCCTCCTGATGTTCTCCAACCAGCTACCAACCCTCCTGGATAGGAACCCGCTTCTAGAAGCGTCACATCGTAACCTTGTTTTGCTAAGTGGTAGGTTGCGCCCAAACCAGCCCAACCCGCACCAACTACGATGACTTTTTTACGTTGTAACGCTTCTGTCATTTCCGCCTCCGCTTTTTCAGTCTATTCTTTAATCTTAGTCAATAGTCAATAGTCAATAGTCATTAGTCATTAGTCATTAGTCATTGGATTTTTCCCCATTCCCAATGCCCGATGCCCAATTCCCCATGCCCAATGCCCAATGCCCAATTCCCCATGCCCAATGCCCAATGCCCAATGCCCAATGCCCGATGCCCAATGCCCAATGCCCAATGCCCAATGCCCGTCCCTTCCTACCCTCTCGGCGGATCTTTGTGCATAAGTGGACGTAAACCGTTTAACCCAGCTGCGATCGCGGAACCGTTATGAACTACTGTCGCTGCTAATGGGTGCAATCCTATGGTTGTAGCTAAACCCAAGGCGGCTAAGTTGGGAAGGGTGGCTAAACGTATATTTTGCCTAATTACTTCTTTGGTTTGGCGGGCGATCGCAATGGCTTCCACAAAACTCGTTAAGTTATTATCCATTAACACTACATCTGCTGTTTCCCTAGCTACCTCGGAACCATCACCAAAGGAGATAGAAACATCTGCATAAGCTAGCGCGACAGAATCATTTAAACCATCGCCCGTAAATGCTACTGTTTTACCTGCTGCATTTAATCTACGTATAATTTCGGCTTTTTGTTCTGGAAATGCTTCGGCGTGAACGCAAGACAATGGTATGCCCAATTCTTCTGCAACTACAGCGGCTCTGTGCTGGCTATCCCCCGTTAACAGGTGAATTTCCATGCCATGTTCGCTTTGTAATTGCTGGATAACTGCTGTACTTTCTCGCCGGAGCGGGTCAGTATAATTAATTACGCCTTTAAATTCTCCGTTAACTGCTACATACAACAAAGAATCATGGGCAGAAATACGACAACTCAAATTTTGCGGACAATCTGTGGTGTTACAGCCGTGGTCTTCATAAAGACAGTCTAGGGAAATGTCATACTGACGTAAAAAGCGATCGCTTCCTACCATCACTTGTTCGCCATCTATCTCTGCAATAACTCCCAAGCCTATCTCATACGTCCATTCACCACGCGGCAATATTTTCACACCCTGTTGTTTTGCATACCGCGTTACTGCTTCAGCAACTGGGTGAGTCAAGCGTTGTTCGCAAGCGGCGGTAAGTTCTAACAAGCGTTCCGCAGACATTTTCCCCGTTACCGTTTCTACCGCTACAACCTCTATATTTCCTTTTGTCAAAGTGCCTGTTTTATCAAACACTAAAGTATCTACCTGTGCCAATTTTTCTAAGGCGCGTCCGCTACGGATGAGAACCCCATGTCTTGTGGCGTGGTTCAATGCGGCTAAGAATGTAGTCGGTAGGGAAACACGAATACCAGTAACAAAATCGAGGGTGAGAATAGAAGCGGCGCGGGCAGGGTTGCGGGTTGCGGCTAAGATGATGCCAGCAAAAAGTAGTGCTGGTACTATTGCTTTATCGGCAATGGTTGCGGCGTAATTTCCCATTCGGGTATCGTGAACAGGAGCTTGCTGCACTAACTGGATACTCGCTCCGGCACGAGTAGCATTTCCTACCCGTTCTGCCAGGATGTAAATCTCTCCCTCGCGTACCAAAGTGGAGGCGTAAACTGGCTGTCCTGCTTGCCGCACGACTGGCATAGATTCGCCAGTTAGTTTTTGTTGGTCGATTAAAGCTGTACCACGTAATACTTGACCATCTACGGGAATTTGCTCACCTGGATAAACAATTACCGTATCTCCTGGTTGAACTTCCGTCGCCAGGATGCGGATTTTGTGTCCATTCGGTTGTTCAACCCAAGCGTAACGTCCGAGGGAGGCGAGTAAATCGGTGGCGTTGTCATGGGAAATGCGTGCAGTGCGATCGCGAATCTGATCGCCAATTTCGTGCAGAGTCATCACCAAAGCAGGGGTAAGCAAATTACCTTGACAAGAAGTGAGGGCGATCGCGATTAAATCTAGGCAATCAATATTTAATTTCCGCTCTTTCCTAATACTGCCATAAGCTCGTTTTGCCACAGGTAAAGCCGCGACAGCAACTACTGAAGCAATGATAGCTCGAGGAATGGGAAATCCTAAACCCAGTAAAGCCAGAACCGCAGCAAAAGTAGGTAATTTTAAACTATGATTTTCGCTTTCTTCTGTTTGAATTTGCTCCCTCCCCTGGTGAAAACCTGGGGCTATCTCCACTTCCCTAGCTATTCTTGCATTTTGAATCACACGTACAAAGTACGCTTGCATTAAATTATCGCTATCACCTAAGCTTTGATAGCTGATAGCCACAGAAGCTACTGTTAGGTTGATACGTACTCCAGTCACCCGGCTATCGGACTCCAGTAATTTTTGCAGACACTGGGCGTAATTTAGATTATTTGCCAGCAAAGGAACTCGAAATCTTACCCGTCCCGGAATTGCGTGTACTACATAATAGTTAACTTCAACAGTCCTTTTTTGCTCTTGAAGCGCTATCCGTTTACCTTTTGAGTTCACTGCAAACATCATGACAATTTCCTCCTCTAATTTCACCTGACATCTTGCACCGCGCCCTAAACTAAAGTTTTGGGCTGTGTAGAGACGCGAAATTTCGCGTCTGGGACAAACCCGTTAAAACTGATATCTTGCAGTATTCTCAACAAGAGCCAGAGGCTCTAATTCTCGTTTCTCGTTACCAGGTTGAACCTGGTAACGAGGTTTTGGAGGCTCCGCCTCCTTTGCTGTTGCAATTGGTGCAAGATATGAGGATATTGAGTAGGTGCAAGATATGAGTTCACCCCAGGTTAAAGCGCTAGTTTTGCGATTTGAGTACCAGCATTGATAGCAATACATAGACTCCATAGATAACTTCAACGGACTGTGAAGCTAAGTTTATTTAATAACATTGCTAGCCAAATTTTGTCTGATGTAATTCTTTTTAAAGAAAAGTCTATAAACCTTGATATAAATAGTTTTAACAGGTGCTATCTTTTTTGTTTGTACCTCTGATAATTTCAGTATTTTTTCGTATTTTTATGTTGATTATTAAAAAATATTTTTAATGAAAATTTTCGCTTTTAAGGATAATTACTCAACTATATTGAAACTAATTCTCATATAGTTTTAAATCTCTTTGTCATGAATTGAAAATGCCAAAGATTCATCTTGTCTTATTAGAACCAAATCAGAGCGCAATCATCACCAATTTGCAAGCAGAACCAGAGTTAGAAAACAGACTGCAAGCTTTAGGTTTTCGCACAGGTAGACAGGTGGTAATGCTTCGCAAAGCATGGTTTTATGGTCCCGTTCATGTCCGTGTTGGCATGACAGAGGTGATGTTGCGACGCCATGAAGCTCGCAGAATAGAAGTAACAATCATTACAACAAACTAATCAAAATCAGGGGAAATCATGAAACAAGTAGCAGTTTTGGGAATGCCTAATACAGGCAAATCGACGTTTTTTAATCGCATCACGGGCGCTAATGCCTGTATTGGTAACTGGCCTGGGATTACGGTAGACCTAATGATGGCAAAAGTCAAACTTGGTAATGAAGCGGTTGAGGTAGTAGATTTGCCGGGTATTTATGACTTACGAGGCTTTTCTCAAGATGAGGAAGTAGTGCGAAATTTTCTCGAAAAAACACCACTACATTTACTGCTATTAATTCTTAACTCTACCCAGATTGACCGGCAAATTAGCTTGGCGTTGCAAGTGAAACATCTAGGAGTACCGGCGGTATTACTACTGAATATGTGTGACGAAGCACCCAAGTTTGGCGTAGAGTTGGAAACAGAGAAAATAGCGACTCACCTCGGTATGCCGGTAATGCCGATCAGCGCTAAATACGGTAATGGCTATGAGGCGGTATATGAGGTAATTGAAGACTCTCTCAAACATCATGAACAGCCTGTTACGGTGGGTTCCTTACAAGAACATCTAGTTTCTGATGCTCAACTTGCCGATGAGATGGGAAGTCTTTTGCAAGAAGCCGTTCACATCCCGCCCCAGATGCAGGAAAACTTGACGACTCGCCTTGATAAAGTGCTACTGCATCCGGTGGTGGGGTTGCCGATTTTTTTCGCAGCCATGTTTTTGATGTTTCAGATGGTGTATGCCTTCGGAACACCATTACAAGATTTAATGGGAGAAGGTTTTGACTGGTTGCAGAAAAGCTTGTTAGAACCTGTTTTCGCACAGTCGCCGCCTTTACTCAAAGGATTTCTAATTGACGGACTTTACACGGGAATAACTACGGTAGCAGCTTTTATTCCTGTGATAATTCTATTCTTCTTCATGATGGCGATAGTAGAAGATAGTGGCTATCTATCGCGATCGGCATTTCTCATGGATGCATTGATGGCGCGACTGGGTTTAGATGGACGTTCATTTGTGATGTCCTTGATGGGGTTTGGGTGTAACGTACCTGCAATTATGGGGACGCGGGTAATGCGATCGCCTGCTTTGCGAATGCTGTCGATGCTAGTCATTCCCTTTTCTCTATGTTCTGCCCGACTGAATGTGTTTCTATTTATAACAACAGCTTTATTTACACCCTGGCAAGCACCTATAGTTTTATTTAGTTTGTATCTGCTCAGCTTTGTTGCCACCATTGCGACAGCGCTGTTGTTTAAAGGTCACTATCCCAACAAAGAGCCATTTGTGTTGGAATTGCCTCCTTATCGTTTTCCTACCATCAAACAAATTCTGCTGCGTGCTTGGTGTGAAGTCCGTAACTTTTTGCAATGGTCTTATCGGTTCATTATCTTTGGGGTAGTGGCAATTTGGGCTTTGAATAACTTACCACCAAACGTTCCTCCTGCAAGTTCCCAAACATTATCCGGTATGATTGGACAACTAACCCAACCATTTTTAGAACCACTGGGAATTAATCCCCAATTAGCAGTAGCCTTAATTTTTGGGTTCATTGCCAAAGAGATTGTTTTGGGAGGGTTAGCAGTAATTTACGGACAACAAGATGAAGGGGCATTAGCAGGAGCGATCGCTCAACAGATAGACTGGGTACAGGCTTATAGCTTCATGTTGTTTACACTGCTATACATACCTTGTTTATCAGCAGTGGCTGTTATCAAAAGCGAATCCAAAAGCCTGAAATTTACATTTATATCAGTTGTTTGGTCGATAGCCTTAGCCTGGATTAGCAGCTTTATTTTCTACCAAAGTGCAAGAGCATTGGGACTTTAGCAGATGGTCAATTATAAACCATATTCTCCAAGGAGGGATGAGTGAATAATAGCGATCGCTTACATACCCAAGCATGGCAAGAGTTTAGCTTCTTCTGCGACTCTGTGGAAACTAACCAAAATCAGTACATTCACGAAGAAAATTTTTCAGATAGTCCTGTCTTTCCTCTGTCACAAGCACAAGTAGGGGATATCGTCCGTATTATCGAACTGCAAAACCTAGAGAATATCGACCATCTTGTGAGAATGGGATTCATTCTCGGAGCGGAACTTGAAATCAAAAGCCATATAAAAAGTGGTTCTGTTATCGTTGCGTTGCAAGACAAATCTTTGGGTTTAGGTGCAGATACCGCCATTCATATTCTCGTCAGCAAAACATATAGCAATCCTAAATGATTCGTCAAAGGTCGTTCATGGTTCATAGTTCATAGTTCATCGTTCATAGTTCATGGCAATTAACCATTAACCATGAACCATTAACCATTAACCATTAACCATTAACCATTAAC
>JBHYDF010000045.1:44575-47687 GCA_051861145.1 Nostocaceae cyanobacterium | reverse complement strand
GGTTAATGGTTAATGGTTAATGGTTAATGGTTAATAGCCATGAACCATGAACTATTAACTAAAGATTTAGCAAGCGAGCGAACTCGTTTTTGACTATGCAATAACACTCGCAAGCAGTTGCTTCGAGTGCGGCTCGATTGAGAATTGTAATTTTTCCTCGGCTGTAGCGGATTACTCCCTCTTGCTGCAAATTACCCGCTGCAACTGTAATTGTGGCACGACGGGTTCCCAACAAATCAGCCATATACTGCTGAGTCAGGAACAGCTCATCTTTTTCCAGACAATCTTGCACGGACAACAGCCAACGGGCAAGTTGTTGTTCAACGGAGTGGTGAAATTTGCACACCGCATTTTGACCAATCTGGGTTAAAAGTGCTTGGGTATACAACAGTAGCTTGTGTTGCAGCACTCCTCCCTGCTCGAATTTACGCCGAAGAAGCTCAGCATCCATTACCATAGCCCTGCCAGCTACTTGAATGATCGCGCGGCTGTTGGTAAGTTTACCGCCTAAGAATGCAGGAATACCAATTATGCCTTCATTGCCCACTAAGGCAAATTCAGTGATTGATTTGTCATTGAGAACACAAATGAGAGACACCATTGAGCGAACGGGAAAGTAGACATATTGAATCACTTCCCCTCGTTCGTAGAGGACTTGCCCCTGAGAGAGCGTTACACGTTTAAGATGGGGAGCGAGGCGCTGATACTCCTCATCCGGTAAAGATGCCAAGAGCTGATTAATCGACCTGGGATCGCTATCGGATGGAGACATGCTGTTGTCTTTTGTCAGAACGTCAGGACGTCAAGTAGCTGTAAGGGAATAATGAAAAAAAGACCCCGAGAGTAACTAACGTCGCGAGTAGTTGTCACCGAAATAGAAGACGGAGAGCAACTAAATTTTATTCATGGGGATAAAGTCGGACGTGGAAGAAATAGCACGTTAAACTTATCCTGAAACTCCCGTTTCCGGGAAATCGGAGTGTGGATTCAATGCAGTTCGGTTAAGGGAGAAGGGGAAAGGGGGAAGGGGATAAAACTCTATATTTTCCCCTTTAACCTTTAACCTTTAACCTTTAACCTTTAACCGAACCGTATTGAGTGTGGGTTATGTAGCTTCGCCAAAGTTTAAAGGCGGCTCAACTACATAACCCTGATAGGTTAATAGAAATCGATACACAACTTCTTCTTCCTGGTGAAATATAGTACATTAGCGTACAGATTATAAGGCAATATTATTTTTCTGTCGCTGAGCTACTAATTAATATATTGAAAAAGACTTGTTCTTTAATTTCTCTATCTCAAATCACAAATTTATAATCCAAAAGTGGTATAAAATTTTTTAGCTTTAGCAATTCTCACCTAGGGGCAACTCAATCCAAAATCGACTACCCTCACCCAATTGCGATTCAACTCCTACACGACCTCCCATCCGCTCTACACCCCGCTTGACGATCGCCAAACCAATCCCCGTCCCTGGATAGGTTTCTATGCCGTGCAAGCGCTCAAACACCTGGAAAATTCTTTCCTGATATTGCTCGCCAATCCCGATGCCGTTATCTTCTATCCACAAGCGCACTAATTTACTGGGGGAGTGGGGAGTGGGGATTGTAGAGACGCGCCATGGCGCGTCTGGAGTGGGGGGAAAGAAAGAATGAAAAAATTCCCCTTCCCCGTCTCCCTTGTCCTTTTCCCTAATCTCTGCCCATATCTTGACGCGGGGTTGAACACCAGTGGCTACAAATTTATAAGCATTAATAATTAAATTTGTCAATACCTGAACTAGGATACTGCGATGTGCCTTGACGAAGGGTAAAGGTTGCTCGACACTCACCTGTACTTGGGTAATTTGTAATTCTGGCTTTAATTCATTAAGTACCTGAGTAATAACAGTATCGAGACTGAGTTGCTGTAACCAAATTTCGCTGCGTCCTAACCGACTGTAAGCAAGTAAATCCTGAATTAATTTGTCTAGCCGGGTTGAAGCAGCGACAATGCGGCGCGTGTACTCCTGTCCGATTTCGTCTAACTGAGAATCGTAGTCTTCTTGCAAGGCTTGGGCTAGTCCGTGCATAGCACGGAGGGGCGCACGCAGGTCATGGGAAACAGTGTAGCTAAAGGATTCTAGTTCTCGATTGATTTCTTCCAGTTGAATAGTGCGTTCTTTAACTCGCAGTTCTAGGTTTTCATTGAGTTGCTTGATTTCTGCTTCTGCTTGTTTGCGTTCGCTTATATCTATAATTAAGGCGCAGTACCCCCTAACTTGATTATCCTTGGTGATGTCAGGAACATTGATGGCTTGGATGTAGCGTGTACCACCTGTTTTGTAAGGTACTTCTGCTTCATATTCAACTAAATTACCAGCCAGCACCCGTTCTACTTTATCTTTCACTACCTGATACGCCGCTTCGCCTAAAACTTCTACCAAGTGCTTTCCATAAACATCTGCGAATGTAAATCCAAACCAATCTGTGTAGGTTTTGTTTGTAAATCGATAGCGTTGCTGGGCATCAGTATAAGAAATACACACTGGCAAGGAGTTAGCAATTAAATGCAATAATTCTTGATGACGTTGACTTTGGTCTTCAGTTGCCTGTAATTTGTGGGTGACAGTCTGAGTTTGTCGTCGAGCAGTATCTAGGGAAACATACAGCGAAACGATGGATAAACCCTCCACAACGAAAATAGCCAGTTGTAGGTTTTTCCAAGGATTATTGCTGAACAGAGAATAAATTGGAGTTTGAAAAAAGTAACTCCCCAGTAAAGCAGACAAAGCGACAGACAACAAGCCTGCGCCAACTCCTGCATAGCGGGTACTGGCGATAATAGCAGCAAAAAATAGTAAGAACGGGGTTTCTTCTTGGCGAGACCAAGGATTGAGTAGTAGTTTCAACAGTAGGGCGATCGCGACTGTTGAAAATGCGATACCATAACGCCAAAGACGAGAGTACAATCCTCTCAACATATTTAATTGCCTGGGATTCTCTACCTTTAGAGTAGAACGCGATCGCGCAAATATTACATGATTTTTAAGAGATGTTTCCTGATATCTTGCGCGATCGCGAATTATTAGCCCGGAAATAAATTTCGGGCTAAAAGCTGAAGTCGGTTCAAA
>JBHYDF010000045.1:0-44475 GCA_051861145.1 Nostocaceae cyanobacterium | reverse complement strand
TAAGAGATTTAACCCATTTTTAATGGGTTTTAGCTATCAGCCGGAAATTTATTTCCTTGCACAAGCGCGAATTATTAGCCCGGAAATAAATTTCGGGCTAAAAGCTGAAGTCGGTTCAAAACCGACTCAATAAGAGATTTAACCCATTTTTAATGGGTTTTAGCTATCAGCCGGAAATTTATTTCACGGCTTCTTGCTGGTGCAAGATGTAAGTTTCGCTAATGACAAATGACAAATGACAAATGACAAATGACAATTACCAAAGCGCTACTTGTTCTTTCAATTCCACCATATCTAAATAATCATTAGCAAAAGCTTTCCGCAAAAGCGGGTGAGGAATAAATTCATCATATTTTTGGATTTCTGGCGCTTCTGCACTAGTTAATAAATGTTCTACTGTAATTCTTTGTTCGCACAAAGATTTAATTTCTGGATATAAAGATTTAAATTTATCCTTACCTAATTTAAGCGTCAAAAAATATGGATTAACGCCACCAATACTCTTAATTTCTAAAGATTCACGGCAAAAAGAATTGAGTAATCTTTCTAGGGTGCGGTAAGCTAGCGTACCCATCCAAGGAAAGATACAGCATTTATCTTTACTTAATAACACAATATTCTTTTTATCTAATTCCGAATTTATTGCTAATTTACGAACTTGCTGTAAACGTTTTACAGCATTATTTTGCAAATAAGAATATATCGTATCCTCAAATAAAACTTGCCGCATCCGTTGCAAAACTCTGGTATGAATACTACCACTACCACCGCGCCAAAAAATACTAGCTGAACCTTCGTCTTCCTTGACAGAAACAATCTTTCTTTTAAAATCAACTTCTAAAACTTGCCAAGTTTTGCCAGCTAAAGCAAACTGATTTCCTACGGTCGGCGGCATAACAATACTACCAATTTCCGTCGTTCCTTGTTTAACAACGTACTCCTCATTATCTGGAAAAACCGCATAAAATTGAAACTTACCTACCACCTTTTCCCCAGCCAAACCCAAAATTAACTTACCCAACTCAGTTAACTGAACATGATTAATATCAATTAAATAGCGCAATAATAACTTAAAATCTTCTTGAGAAATAGCAGCAAAAGCAGGCAAACTTAAAACTTTTTTAGCTAAAGTAGCAGGTGAAACTTCCCCAGTCGCTGCTAAAATACTCATGGTTTGATGATAAAGCAAACTAAAAGGATACTTAACCGGCTTAATAGGTTCAATCCATCGTTCTTCCAAATACAATTGAATAATGGCAATACACTGCAAAAGTTGCCAGGGAAATTGTTCCGGTAACAGCGCTTCACTGGAAAGTTCTTCTTCACCACAAACAAAACGCATATCAGCAGGTTCACCCCTTCTTCCGGTACGTCCCAATCGTTGCAAAAAACTAGCCACAGAAAACGGCGCTTCTAACTGAATAACTCGCTGCAAATAACCAATATCTATTCCTAACTCCAAAGTCAAAGTAGCAGCAGTAACAGCCGGCCGATTAGGTTCACGCATCGCACTTTCAGCAGCTTGTCGCAAACTAGCAGAAATACTACCATGATGCACATAATAAATATCCTCTTCTCCCTCCTCAGCCGCAACCTTCCTTAAAGATGCAATTACACCCTCAACTTGCGATTTATTATTAGCAAAAATCAAACACTTCCTAGACCTACTCAAATTAAAAATATACCTTTCATAAACGCTAACATCTAACTCTTTTGTTTTAACTCTCTCTTCTTCTCTACTGTCTGTTTTTTCTGCGTCTGTGTGTTTGATTACTCTTACAGTTTCATCATCATCGCCAACAAAAAAATGCTCTACAGCCAACCTAAATATCCGCTTCTCTCCCTCAAACTGTGGAGTAATAACTAATTTGTCACTCCCAGAACTTAACCACTCTTCAGCCATAGAATAATCACCCAAAGTCGCAGACAAACCAACTCTTCGGGGTTGTACTTGCGTCAAATTTCCCAACCGCGCCAATTGACAAAGAACCTGACAACCCCTTTCCGTACCCATAAAAGCGTGAATTTCATCGATGACAACAAAACGTAAATCACCAAAAAGCCGTGTGAGGTCATGATATTTATTAATTAACAAACTTTCTAAAGATTCCGGCGTAATTTGCAAAATCCCTCGCGGATTTTTCAAAAGCTTATTTTTATGACTTTGAGAAACATCACCGTGCCAATGCCAAACAGGAATATCAGCTTCTTTGAGCAAACCATTCAGACGTTCAAATTGGTCATTAATCAAAGCTTTAATCGGACCAATATATAACGCGCCAATACTCCTAGAAGGATTTTCATGTAATAGAGTCAAAATCGGTAGAAAAGCCGCTTCTGTTTTTCCAGAAGCCGTACCCGCTGCAACTAATAAATGAGCATCTGTGTTAAAGATAACTTGACAAGCAGCAATTTGTACCGGTCGTAATTCAGTCCAATTATGATTGTAAATATATTCTTGAATAAAGGGTGCAAGTCTGTAGAAAAAAGTATCACTCATAAGTCATTAGTTAATGGTTAATGGTTAATGGTTAATAGTTAATAGTTAATGGTTAATGGTTAATAGCCATGAACCATTAACCATGAACCATGAACCATTAACCATGAACCATGAACCATTCTAAAATCTAAAATCGCATTACTCTTGCTTGAGGGGAATAGCGATCGCAAATTCGGTTCCTTGTCCTGATTGAGAAATACATTGCAATGAACCGTGATGTTTTTCCGTGATTATCTGGTAACTAATTGCCAATCCCATACCCGTCCCTATACCAACGGGTTTAGTTGTAAAAAATGGGTCAAATATTCGTTGTTGGACTTCCTGTGGTATTCCTAGTCCATTATCAGCAATATAAATTTTCACATAATTTTCTTCTACTTCTGTGCGAATACGAATTTGTCCTTTGTCATTCGTCATTTGTCCTTTGTTCTGTACTAATGACGAATGACCAATGACTAATGACTCTTCCAATGCATCAATCGCATTGCTAATAATATTCATAAATACTTGATTTAGTTGCCCAGCATAGCACTCAACTAAGGGCAAGTTACCATATTCTTTGATAATATTAATTTCACTACGATGGGGTTGAGCTTTAAGCCGATGTGTCAGAATCATCAAGGTACTATCTATACCCTCATGGATATCAACGGCTTTCATTTCAGCTTCATCATGACGCGAGAATACTCGCAATGATAGTACAATTTGCCGAATGCGTTCTGCTCCAATTTTCATGGAATCTAGCAGTTTTGGTAAATCTTCTGCTAAGAAAGATAAGTCTCGCGCTTCTATTTCTGCTTGTACTTCTGGAACAGGATTAGGATAGTACTGTTGATAAATTTGTAGTATTTTCAGCAAATCTTGAGTATAATTCTCTGCGTAAGCAATATTTCCATAAACAAAATTGACTGGATTATTAATTTCGTGCGCTACACCTGCTACTAATTGACCCAAGCTGGACATTTTCTCGCTTTGTACAAGCTGGATTTGGGTTTGTTGTAATTCTTTGAGCGTTTGCTGAAGTTTAGTTTCTGCTTCCCTACGTTCAGTAACTTCATTTAACAATTGAATTTGTGTTTTTCTGAGTGTCAAATGCACATTTACACGTGCTAATACCTCCTCTACGCGAATTGGTTTGGTAATATAGTCTACTGCTCCCAGTTGCAATCCTTTGACCTTATTTTCAATTTCGGAAAGAGCGGTCATAAAAATTACTGGAATGTCTTTAGTTTTTTCATTAGCTTTCAAACGCCTACAGGTTTCAAACCCATCAATTCCCGGCATCCTTATATCTAATAAAATTAGGTTTGGTTGGATAAAAGGCATTTTATCAAGTGCCATTTCACCACTTTTGACAACTGCAACTTTAAAGCCAGCCTGTTGTAAAATATCGAATAAAAGTCGGATATTATTTGGGGTATCATCAACAATTAAAATTGAGTCTTGTGGAGCTATTGTCATGATTTTTAATTGGAGACGGGTGCATTGATTAAGTAGGCGATCGCTTCGACTTCAAATTCATCAGCTAGCAACCGTACCTGATCGGCAAATGTTGTGTATTTCGCATTCAACTGCTTGATGTGATTAGCTTCTAATTGAATATCAGCAATATCACAACCTTGCACAGCTTGATATAAAGCTACAAGTTCAGAAGAGGATGGAATTACCATTTCGGCTACAGAAGCTAGGGTATCTTGAGGATTGGTTATTAGTCTATCTCCACTTTTTTGATAAATCCAAATTAACTGCAAGTAATTTTGTAATTGTAAAAATAATTCTTGTGCTTGCACAGGTTTGGGAATAAAATCATTACATCCAGCTTTTTGAGCTTCTTGACGATGCCAGTCAAACACACTCGCAGAAGTAGCTATAATCACTGCATTTTGAAATTCAGCTGAAGCGCGTAGGTGTTGAGTCATTTCCAACCCATTCATCACAGGCATTGTCAAATCAGTGATAATTAAATCTGGCTGAAATTCAAAAGCTTGATCTAACCCATCTTGACCGTTGCAGGCTTGGAACACTTCAAAACCAATTGGTTCCAGTAAATTCACCAATACAGAACGATTTTCCCAATGGTCATCGACAACAAGAATTTTCCGCTTTTCGCCTTCAAAGCCAATAATGGTATTTGGTTGAAAGTTAGGGGTTTGCGTCCATTCTTGCACTTCTGGTAGCTCTACCTCAAACCAAAAGACACTGCCTACACCTAATTGACTTTTTACCTTAATTGTGCTTCCCATGAGGGTAAGAACCTTTTGACTGATGGCTAACCCTAATCCTGTAACTTCTGCTTGCTTTTCGGCGTTGCCAACCTGCTCAAAAGGAAGGAAAATTTTCTTTAGTACTTCTGGAGTCATTCCAATACCAGTGTCTTCGATTTGGAAGCGAATTTTGTCATTTGTCATTTGTTCTTTGTCATTTGTCATTTGTCATTTGTAAGTAGAGACGCGAAATTTCGCGTCTGGGACAAACCCATTTTTAATGGGTTAAAACTCTTACCCAATGACCAGACGTGCCATGGCACATATCGACACAGCCAGAAAAAAATATTAACCCGTTTGCAACGGGTTTGTCCCAGACGTGCCATGGCACGTCTCTACAGCCGGAAATTTATTTCACGGCTTGATGAGAATAATAGAAATATTACAAACTAAATTCAGCTACATCATCCTCATCTACATCTGCATCTTTCCCCGCAGGAGTGGGTTTAAAATTCGCATCATGAATTAAGTCACCAAAAGACACTCCTGAATTTTGATGAAGAACATTCAACACGCTAATAAAATCTCGCACAATTTCACCCGGTGTTAGCAATGCATCTGCACCCAAGCGCTTGACAATTTCCTGCACAAATTCTTTTAAATCACGATTTTTCAAACTTTGCTCATAACCAAAGTTGACTGCATGAATTTCCGCCAATCTGTGCAACAAACTCAGAATTTCTTCTTCAGTTAACGGGTTCAGCCGCATCACTGGCCCTAAAAATTCGTGTACGCCAGCTTGAGTAAGAAAACGGCTTTCTTTCGTGCGTCTACGCCAAGCTGTGTCTGAAAAAAGTCCGCGATTTGGGTCTTCTAAAAATTTTGTAGTTCCACCGATGAAAACGCCAAGATGCTCGGCTTTACACTGCATAGTATCATTAAATATTCCCAGCAGTCTGTTATAATTCTTTTCTCGAGAAACTGTGACGGATATTTGATATAAATTTGTCGCTTCGTCCAGTAAAACTAAAAGACCTTTATAACCAATTTCAGCTACAAACTTAGCTAATAATTTAACGTAGTCGTACCAACTATCATCATCAATAATAACGCGCACTCCCAAAGCAGTTTTTGCCTCAGTTTTTGTAGAATATTCTCCTCTTAACCAGCGCAATGCAGCGTTTTTTAACTCATCATCATCGAGGCGATAACCGCGCCAATAAGCGATAATAACGTTACCAAAATCAAAACCGTGAACTAAGTCTTCTATATACTGAACTACTTCCCGAATTTTTTCTTCAACTTTGTCATCAAAACCATCTTCATTGGGACGCATTCCAGTGTCTTTGGCGACTTCTTGCTGGATTTTATTGATCCATCCCTCTAAAATTGAGACTAAAGCACCACCATCAGGACGAGTTTTTGTAGCGAGGTGGCTCATTAATTCTCGATAAGTTGCCAAACCTTCATTGTTCGTTCCTGCTAGTCGGCGATCGCTCGAAAAATCACCATCTGCAACTACAAAGCCTTGCTCCATTGCCCGATTCCGCAACAATTGCAGCATGAAGCTTTTACCTGAACCGTAGTTACCTATTATAAAGCGAAATGCTGCTACCCCTTCGCCAATGTCATTGAGGTTTTGTAACAGGCTGTTAAGTTCTTTTTCCCGACCAACTGCTATATGTTCGAGTCCTACCCTTGGCACTACCCCCGCGCCAAGGGAATTTATGATTGCAGTGGATACTTTTTTCGAGATTTTGAGCTTTGCCATGCTGAATCACCTCACCTCGGATTATTGTAGCTTATAATTAATAACCCATAATTTATAATTCATGGCAAAGAGCAACTTCAAGTCATAGAAAGAAATTCAATATTAGACTTAACTGCAAAAATCAGGTATTAAATTATTGCAACCACAGATGGACACAGATGAACACAGATAGATAATTCATCTGTGTCCATCTGTGTCCATCTGTGGTTTAATTTTCTTAAAACACACTTTTGCAAGAAGTCTCATGAATGCGCTTTCATACGTAGTATCATAATTATGAATTAATTTGATGAAGTTTGTTTGGTCATGATGTCTTCGTAAATGGCGATCGCTTTTTTCACGTTGATCCGATACTCTGGATAAATTTCTGGAAATTCCGCACCTGGATCAATTATCAATTCACCAACGGTGTCATTAGCGCGTTCATTTATCGAATCTATCAATAGATTCGGCATTGTAATTTGTTCTTCAGCAATCTTTTTGATGGCACGACTGGGATTATCTTGTTCTAAAATTGCTTTTAAAACCTGAATCTCATGACCTGGTAACTGCTCTACAAATTGAGTCCACTCTTCGGAAATATTTTCTCCAGCTTCAGTGGTAAAATCTATTGTGTCTATACTTTCTATTAAGTCAGAAAAAGGAAACAAATCAACATCTTCTTCGTGTACACTGCTGTGAGCCGATGTTTCCTGACTTAGTGTTTCTATTTGTTGCAGTAATTCCCAAACTTGGCTTTGCAAATAGTCGCGTTCATCTTGCAATAATCTTACTTGCTCTTGTAAATGCTGAGCTTGGGTTTGTTGTTCGGAAATTTGCAATTTTAAGGAATTCAAATTAACTTCTAAATCTTGTTTCTCAGTTCTTTTATCTACTAAAGATTGATTTTGCTTCTTGCCTTCTGATTCTAGCTTTTGCAGTTCAACTCTTAATTCGTATAGTTTTTCTTCTAGTTGGGGTCTAAGCCTTTCTAGCAAAGTTAAATTGCTTTCCAAATCTTGCTTTTGCTGCAAGAGTTCATAAATTTGACTTTGTAACTGGGTTATTTCCGCTTTTGTGACATTACAGCTTAATTCTAAACGCCGTTTTTCTGCATTGACAACAGAAAATGAGTTATTGATTTCTACTTTAGTTTTTTCTAAGTTACTCAGTTCCTCTCGCAAAGAATTTAATTGAGCTTCTATCTGTTTTTTCTCGATAAAAAATTTGCCTAATTCCCGATTAAGATTATCTCTTTGATTTCGCCTTTCTACTATTTGATTTTGTAGCTGGTTTGACTCTTTATACAATAAAGCGTGATGTGTCTCTAGTTGATTGATTTCTGCTACCATATTCGACTTGAGACCCTCTAAATCTTTAATGCGTTTGTGGAGGGAATCTAGGATGAGCATTTCATAACCTCTGCGTCGCTTATCTACAAACAATGCAGCTAGATAGGTAGCAGGTACGGTAATTACACCTGTGAAAAAGGCTTTATTAAAATCCCAATGCAGGACAAGACTAAGACCAAAACTTACACCAAAGGCAACTACGCCAAGGATAAATCGATTACTGACCGTTGCTGATTGCATATTACTTGTTTTTAGCATATTTCAAGTCATGAGAAGCAGCGTTGTTAGTGATTAATGTACCCGACGACTGAAGTCGCGGCTACAATAACTAAGTCCGCCTACGCGGACTTTAAGTATAAAAACCGTTACATTGCCAAGCTTTTTTACTGACAGCGTAAGGTGGGCACTGCCCAACAAATTCGCGGTATTGTAGGGCATAGCCCCACCTAGGAATTGAGTCTAAAAAATTTCTTTGTCTACTTTCGTACAGATGCCCTGGTGGGGTGTTTCTACTCCCGATTTTTAAGATATGTGTATTGAATCTCAAATTATGGCTGCTGAGCCAATTTTCATGAAAATATTTAAGCATAAGAATGGATTGAAAGTAGCAAAACATTGTATAACAAAGTAATCTATTTTTGATTAATTTTTGCCTACATCGTTTTGTGAACCCGAAAGCGCCAAATCTGCTTTTAAAAAATCAACAAATTGCCGTGCTGTTCTTCCAGATCGACCATTATGACGAGTTGCCCATTGTAAAGCTTTGTATTCTAAATCTTCCTGACTTATACTAATTCGAGCTAAGTCTGCAAGATGCCGGACAATTGTTAAATAAGTTTTTTGATCAGCAGGCTCAAAGGTCAAAGTCAAACCAAAGCGATCGCTAAAGGAAAGCTTCTCTTGCATGGTATCCCAAGCATGAACTTCATCATTATCTCTAGGTGCTGGTCTATCGGCAAAAAATTCGCGTACTAAGTGGCGGCGGTTGGAAGTGGCGTAAACAACGACGTTTTGTGGACGTGCGGTTAAATTACCTTCTAAAACCACTTTCAGTGCTTTAAAGGCGTCGTCATCTTCTTCAAAGGAAAGGTCATCGACAAAGATAATAAATTTCTGGGGCATTAAGCGCAACTGCTCTACAATTACTGGTAAATCTTGTAATTGTGATTTTCCAACCTCCAGCAAACGTAAATTGCGATCGCCATATTCGTTCAGTAACGCTTTCACTAAAGAAGATTTCCCCGAACCACGGCTACCATAAAGTAATACGTGCAATGCAACCTGTCCAGATAATAAAAACTCTGTATTTTTCAACAAAGCTTCTTTTTGCCACTCATAACCCACTAATTCACCTAATTGCACTGGATCGGCATAGCGTATCCCGACAATCTGCCCACCTTGCCAGCGTAAAGCTTTATATTCTGTAAATAAACCTGTGCCAAACTGGCGGTAATAAGCACCCAATTCCTCTACAGCATCAGCCCAGTTTTCTAATTGTTGTAATTTATCTATTAAGGGCAATTCATGAATTGCTCCTATTCTATCGTGTTCTTGATACCACACTACTGGTGATACAGGCAAATGAGCTACAGTTTGTACCCATTCACTCAAAACAGCGCTGCTACATGCAAACAAATTCTGCAAAGCTTGTAAATCATGCTGAACTCCTGCTATCAAAGCTGGAGGTAAATTTTCAAATTTTCTCAGTTGAGCTTGTCTTGTAAAAGGATTGTCAGCTCTGAGAATCTGAGTAATGAGATATTCTTCCCAGTTTTGATTTCTTGCAGCCAAGGAGCTAAAGTAATTGCCGTAGGCTTGCAGGCAACTCCTAGCATCTGCCTCAGTGTAACGGATAGCTTGCAACAGGTCAAGAAATGCTATTCCCACTTCACCCTCTAGCACAGATTGGTAGAGTAAAAGGGAGGCTGCTTGGCGCTGAAGGAATTGAACCTTGGCGATCGCTTGATTATCCATTCATCAAATTGGGTTATTTAGCTAAACAGCTATGCTAAATTGTCTGCCGATGTTTGCAGCAAATTCAAAATCTACATAGGTTTTAACAATGAATTTAGGTATTATCGTCGCCCTTGCCTACGGCATCTTTGCAATAATTGGTGGTATATTTGGTTACGCCAAAGCCGGTAGTAATGTTTCGCTGTTCAGTGGTATTATTAGTGGTTTATTACTTATCTTCGCGGCTGTGATGCAACTGCAAGGCGCAAACTGGGGTTTGACGTTAGCAGCTATTGTCACCGCGATATTATTAATTGTCTTTGCATTCAGGCTGGCAAAAACACGTAAATTTATGCCTGCGGGTTTGATGATTCTTTTGGGTATGTTGACACTGGGGGTAATGATAAACCAACTTGTGGTCTTAAGAAGATAGCTTGTTCCTGATTTTTGAGCATAACTCCTGTCTCCCTACCTTGGATAATCAAATTAGTACATTTATATTACCACAGGCAGGTTTTGTCATGTCCTAATTCAGACATTACCGAATTGAAACCTCACGCCAAGCCGCAAAGACGCAAAGTTTTCTCTGCGTCTTTGCGGCTTGGCGTGAGATTTTCATCATGTTAAATTAGCAACACTCAAAAAATCAGTAATTACTACACTGCTTAAATACTCTCCTGTAATCTAATATTTCTTTATCAAAAGGTTAATAGCCATTAAATATCAAGCTAGATTGCAATCAAAGTTACCCATTAATTATTTACTGTTTATTTAGGGTTATAAAAAAATGATTTTGAGCGTGAGAAATAGCCAAAACCGACTAAGTACTTTATCCTATCAAGCTGACAGCTTTACAAAAATCATTTTAGTTATACGGTAAACATCTAATAATTTATGTACTAATGGATATTACTGGTATTTGTAGATAGGTCTAGTTTATGTTAGTTGATTCCCGAAAAAGCACGGGATTCACTACATGAAAATCTACAATTGATTAACTGAGCAATAATAAAATTGACTCTCTTCCTAGTATAAATATCAGGAAATTTAGTTCATATTTCATGGTTTCTAGCTATTAACCCTCCGGGTTCGCCAACAGCGAGTGGGGGAAACCACGGCAGTCGCTACAACTTTGGGAACCAAAGCAACGCGCTGCCTCCCCAAGACCGCGCTGGCTCACCATTAACCATTAACCATTAACCATTAACTCTTAACCATGAACATAAGTAAATTCACTAAGCTTTTTAAAGTTTTAACAGTCCATACCAATAAAAATTAAAGTAAAAGTAAAGCTTTAATTGCCATTTTGGCAAGTTTTCATTGAGGAAATGGGATATTAGTAAATTGTACTAATCAAGAATGACATGCGTACATTTTTGCTCTCTAGCAAAAATTGCTTAAACCAAGCTAATAAAAAGATAGCTGATTTTCTAAGCAATCTTACGACCAAGGACATGATACATGGTATTTTCACCGTCTTTTAGTAAAGTTATCCAGCATCTAGAAAATGTAGGTATGTGTAATTCAGAGGATGGCGTATATGCTGAATCTGAATTACCAGAAAGTAGTCAGAAAAATTTTAACTTCCTGGTTAATCTCAAAGATAATCGCAAGCTGCTGGTGAAACAGGAACTTGAGGTTAACAAGGATGGTATTCCGCAAGAGTTTTTCAACGAGTGGCTGTTTCATCAAATGTTGCAGCAGTTTCCAGTTTTAGGAAACATTTCTGAGATTGCATCATTAGTACTGCATTTTGATGAGGAAAATTCTATCCTTGTTCGTAACTATCTAACGGATTATTTTGAACTGGCGAATTTTTATCATAAAAACGATATTTATCCTTTGGAGATTCCAACAGCTATTGGTACTTGCTTAGGTGTGCTGCATCGTGCCACATTCAATCGGCGCGAGTATCGTAATTTTATGGCAACTGCTCCCAAAGGAGAAATACGTTATCAGTTTTACAATCCGGCGCAAGGGTTAGAGTCAATTAGTCCGGAAATTTTTGGTAGTGTTCCCAGTGATGCGCTTAAGTTCTATGTTCTTTATCAACGTTACGAAAGTATAGAAGCAGCGATCGCGGAATTAGCTTATGAATATCAGCCTTGCTGTTTGACTCACAATGACCTGAAATTAGAAAACATTCTGGTACACTCCAAGTGGAATCAGTTAGATAATTGCCTTGTGCGACTGATTGACTGGGAAGCTACATCTTGGGGAGATCCGGCTTTTGATTTAGGGACTATAATTGCAAGTTATTTAAGAATTTGGTTAGAAAGTCTGGTATTTGACCCATCCATCAATTTAGAAGAATCTTTAGAGTTAGCAGCGACACCCTTAGAGATTATTCAACCTTCCATAGTTGCTTTGATTCAGGCTTATCTAGATGCTTTTCCAATGATTTTGGGATACCGACGTGACTTAATCCAGCGAGTCATCCAGTTTGCGGGTCTTGTTATGATACAGCACATTCATGAAACAATTCAATACCGCAAAAGTTTTAATAATGCTGGTATTTATATGCTTCAGGTTGCCAAAATTCTCCTGACATTACCCCAAGAATCTGTGCTGACAGTTTTTGGTATTTCTGAATCAGAAATCATCAAACCTTTCGCAAAATTTGCCAAACATCCTCAAACTGAAAAACAAGAGAATTTGGTGCGTCTTTATTACGATAAAACCCGTTTGCGCGGCTGTTAATGGAAGGGGCTAGGGACTAGGGGCGCTTGGATTAGGGATTAGGGATTAGGGATTAGAAAAATTTTTTGTTCAATTTCTAACACCTAGCCCTTATCCCTTAGCCCCTATCCCCTATCCCCCTAGTCCCTAGTCCCTAGTCCCTAGGGCGTGTTTTCAAACTGTGAGATCCCCCCTACCCCCCCTTAAAAAGGGGGGAAAGTCTTCTCAAAGTCCCCCTTTTTAAGGGGGATTTAGGGGGATCGCAACCTCAACTAATAGCCTAAAAAGTAGTTTGAAAACACGCCCTAGCCCCTAGCCCCTAGCCCAAGCGCCCCTCTAGCTTAAAGAATTATGGAAGAATCTTCTAGCCATCTACTAAATTCTTTGCTTGATATTGCTAATAATATCCAGATTGAATCCAAATTTTGCATTTCTCATCCCAACTATCAACCCTTTACTCTAGCAAGTAAAAAAACAGAGAGATTTAAACAAACTTCTACACAGTTGCAGCACAAATATCTCACCCTGCTACTGCGAAATTTTATCCACGGTATCTATTACAATGGCTCTTTACAAAGCCTTTTAGCAGTAAATGCCAAACCTGTTGATTTGTTACCACACAAAAATTTAGAAAATAATCCTATTTTTGAGGTAGATTGGCAATTTTACGAGCAATTGCACAAAAATAATCACGGTATTGGTTACTTTGACCCTGATTGGCAGGTATTACGCCGGGAACCTGATGGTAGTATGGCGGTAAGCAAAGGCGGTTTGACGATGCATATTGAAAGCGATCGCCATTTAGAACCAATGATAAAATCTGCTAAAGTGGGTGATTTCCTTGCGGTGTGGATGCCGAAAAATCGCCTACAAAATGGTTGCTATGTAGCAGTTAGCAATGTCGGACAAGAATTACAAGGTAGTCCTGATGCTGATTTAGGAGAAGGACGAATTTACTTTAATTTAACTGCATCGGGAGCGATCGCTCTCATGGATCGCCTGACACTTGAACTCAATGCTGCTGCTATTCCCTTTAGCTTTCAGGTTCCATATAATCCCTCTGCTTACGGATGCTATGACTCAGGAGTGCTTTACTTTGAACGCCACGACTATTCAGCAGTCCGGGAAGTGTTGCAAACTATATATGCGGAGTATCAATCCCACTTCCAAAAGGAAATTCCCTTATTTACTAAATTCTTGGCTCCTGGGTTAAGTTTAGCCGAAGAACCAACTCAAAAATTTTTTGCTCAAGAAAGTTTTGGTATAAACCGTTGTCAAATTGTTGCTAATGCTTTGTTGGAAGCTTGGCAAAAAGGTCAAAATTCTACCGATGAGCGGATGCAAACTATCCGTAAACATTTTAAGGGGTTTGGAATTGATTTGCAGTATCCTTATCTCAATCCTAGTTCTGAGGATATATATTATCCATTAAACTGAATGGTCAGTAGATTAAGGCTATTCTCTTAAAAAAAAATACATATCTAGGACTTATGCATGTATGACACATTATATTTCTCATTGCGGTAAAATCACTTCTGACTGTATTTAGTATTTTTTTGTTATTAGCCATGCCATTTACTTACAATCGCACCATTCGCTTTCAAGATACTGATGCTGCTGGAGTAGTTTACTTTGCTAATGTTTTGAGTATTTGTCATGAAGCTTATGAAGAATCTTTAGCAGCATCAGGAATTAATATTAAAGAGTTTTTCAGCAAACCCTCTGTGGCTTTTCCCATTGTCCATGCAAGTGTGGATTTTTTTCGTCCTATGTTTTGCGGTGACAAGTTAAGTATTAGTTTAATTCCGCAAAAACTTGGTGTTGATAAGTTTGAAATTAATTATGAGATTGTAGTGGCGGATATGGTGGTTACTAAGGCAATAACTAGGCACGTATGTATTGATGCAAGTAGTAGATGTAAAAAAGAGTTGCCTGAGCAAATAATTAAATGGTTGGAAATAAACCACAAAGATGCGGAAAACACGGAAAGAAGAAAGTCAAGAGAGGTTATTTGAGGTAAGTTTGTTGAAGTGATTCTGTGGCTATTTGCTGTAACTGTTGGCGGTTAATTTTGCCTTGCGAGTTGCGGGGTAAGGTTGGTACGGAAATCCAATGTTTGGGAATTTTGAATTTGCTGAGTTTATGTTTGAGTAAGTTTTGAATTTCTAGCGAAGAAATCTTTGAATTTTTGGGAACATATATAGTTGTTAGTGCTTGTCCCCAGTGTTTATCATGTATGCCAATTACGCAAACATCAATTACCATTTCAGTTGCTCTAATTGCTGATTCAATTTCTGTAGGGTAAACGTTTTCACCACCCGTAATAATTTTTTCGCTGTTACGTCCGACTATATTTAAATATCCTTCGTTGTCTAAAAAGCCTAAATCATCTGTTTTGAACTGAGGGAGTCGTAGGGGTGAAGCATTTGGGCGACAGTTTATCGGTTTGATGATAAGATTTTTGTCCAAATGCTTCGCCCCTATAGGAGTAGGGAGTGGGGGAGAGGAATTGACAAACTTAGAAATGATTTTTGATTTAATATTTAATGGATAGTAACCAAGGGCTAAAGATTCAGCTTTAATGGTAATATTTCCTATCTGATTGGTAGTTAAAGTTTCACCTTGCTCGTTGCAAATTATAACTTGAGCATGAGGGAGAATTTGACCGCTGTTCATTTTACCTTTGAGAAAATCATCAGGTTTGAGGGTGGCAATTTGGGAAGCGGTTTCTGTCATGCCGTAGGTGGGTGCTAAGCGAATTTGGTAATATCTTGCTTTTTCTAAAAGTTCATCCCACGCTGGCGCACCTCCCAACAAAACTGTTTGAAATTGAGATAGCCAAGCTGTTAAATCAGAATTTTGGAGAAGTCGTTGTAACTGGGTTGGCACTAAAGAAATAAAATATTTTGATGGTTCAATAATGTTTTTTATTTGACCATGTTCTACTTGCTTAAATGGTAAAACTACTAGTTTTCCACCGGTGCTAAAACTGCGCATAAATTGCATTAAACCACTGACGTGATATAACGGCAATACACAAAATGAATTAACTTTTTCTAGTTGAAAATATTGTGTAAATCCTCGCACAGACGCGGTGAGAGTTTGCCAAGTGTGGATAGCAAATTTAATCTTTCCTGATGAACCACCGGTGGGAATCATAATTAAATTTTGGATTTTGGATTTTGGATTTTGGATTTTGGATTTTGGAGGCAGCGCGTTGTGGGGGTTCCCTCCGTTGTAGCAACTGCCGTGATTTTGGATTGTCTTTATTCCCCGCTCCCCATTCCCCATTCCCCAAATAATATCTGGCTGTACTAATTCCAAAACTTGTTGCCATTCTTGCTGTGCCCAGTTGGGGTTACAAAGAAAAATTTGACAATTAGCTGCACAAGCGGCGAGAAAAGCTGCTAAAAATCTTACTGGTTCGCGTTCTGCTAAGATGATTTTTGGTGGTGTTTCCCAGTACGAAAATTGCGTTAATTCTAAAGTAAATTTTTCTATTAGTTGGGAAATGTGATGGCTGTTTTCACAAATTAACCAATCATTATTCACAATATTTTCTAAACTTTTTACCATAGATTTTTAAGCCAAATTACATCATCTTCAGCAAACCAATGGTTTATACCAAAACCAATTGCCTTTTTTTGTTTTGATAATTCTGCTGCTAGTTGAAGTGCAGCAAGTCTGCCAATAGCAGTTTCAAATACCGATGAAAACACAGCATCAATTTTATACTGTTGGCAAAACTGACGTAAACGTGATGGAAAGCCAGCTATCCCAGGTTTGATAACAAAAATTCCTCGCCAACCTTGTTTGAAGCAGTACTGAAGTTGTTTGAGTGTGGCGACAGATTCATCTAAGGCGATCGCTGTTTTATAGCGATTACTCAATTCCAACATCGCTGCAAATTGATCTACAGGTAGCGGTTGTTCAAGATATTCAATTTCTACGGGTAATTCATCATTGGCGTTAATTCTGTCACAAGTTAAAAGCCATAACTTCGCTTCCTCAAATTTCAGTCCACCGTTAGCATCTAATCGCAGCTTTGCCGAGGCTGGTAAATTTTGAATGAGTAATTCTAAAATTTCCAATTCAACAGGTGTAGGATAAACACCGATTTTCCATTTCAAGGTAGAATATCCCTCCTGCCAAAGCTTTTGCCACACCTGCAAAGCTGCTTCTCCTGCTGGTAATAAACCACTGTAAGCGAGAGAAATTGGGAATTGAGAATTGGGAATTGGGCATTGGGAATTGGGCATTGAAGTACTGATTTTTCCCTTGCCCCTTGCCCCTTGCCCCTTTCCCCATGCCCAATGCCCCATGCCCCTTGCCCCTTGCCCAATCCCCGATGCCCCTTGCCCAATGCCCAATTCCCTACTCCCCATCTCCAACGCTGACTCAAACCCAAATTGACAGGCGGGTAATTCGTCAGGTATGGAAAAAATAGTCTCTTCAGTAATTTCCTCTCGAAGTTGGCGACAAAAATTTAATGCTTGTTGTAGGGTTTCGGAACCAAACCAGCTAATAGGCGCAATTTCTCCCCAAGTGATTCTGCCGTTTTCATCGCTGAGTCTGAGTATAATGCCTTCACGTATATTCCACATACCGTGACTGGTAGCAACTCCGCGCACAAATTTCCGCTGGTAAGGACGAAATTCAAATTTGTACCACATTAATTGTTAATTACTAACTTAGTGGTTAATGGTTCATGGTTCATGGTTAATAGTTCATGGTTCATGGTTCATGATTCATGGCTATTAACTATTAACTATTAACCATTAACAACCAACAAAACTTAAAGCATAAATCCCACACCAAACAGCAAACAACACCAAAAATGCACGGCGATCGCGATAAATTTACTGTTACTAACTTTTTCTGGCTGGTTGTGATTTTGCTGGACGTGGCTACATAATTT
Source organism: Nostocaceae cyanobacterium (assembly GCA_051861145.1). Classification (GTDB taxonomy): domain Bacteria; phylum Cyanobacteriota; class Cyanobacteriia; order Cyanobacteriales; family Nostocaceae; genus JBHYDF01. Next base: position 27,119 of record JBHYDF010000045.1, on the reverse strand, counting down.
TACGGCAAAGGGTAAACTCACCCAACTCAGTAATGTCCACATCGGGAAAATTCCTGATAGTACAAACAAAAAGGTGAGGGCGTAAATGCTACCAGTAAACCAATGCAGGAGTTTTGCGCCTCTTTGCGTCCCTAGGCGAACAATAGGCGATCGCTTTCCTGCTACTATGTCATCCTCAACTTGATGAAAGTGCGAACAATACAATATTAAAGTTGTGGCAATGCCGACTATTACCGAAGCTGCTAAATTTAGCATCGACCAAGTTTGAGTTTGGCTGTAGTATGCTGCTGACATCCCTACCGGCCCAAAGGCAAAAAAGCAAAGAATTTCCCCTAAACCCTGGTATCCTAAACGAAAGGGAGGCCCTTGATACATATACCCTAAACCACAGCACACCAAAATTAACCCAATTACAGTTAGGTCATGCTGCAACCAAGCGATCGCTAATATCCCCAGCAACCCCAAACATAAACACAAATTTCCTAACCAAAATATTAATAATTTGTTACCTGTTAAGTTCACCAGCGAATGATGTTTGTTTTTATCAATTCCCGTTTCGGAATCAAAAACATCATTACTCAGGTTTTCCCAAACTAAAATCAAAATTGCCGCAGCGAGAAAAATCGAAAAAATAACTCCATTAAAACTCTTAGTTTCCGCATAGGCTAAAGCCGTTCCTACCCAGATAGGCATAATTGCCACGCTGTACATCGGCGGTTTTAGCGCTGCTAACCATAGCTTTTTATCTGTGGGATTGTTATTAGTTAAATTGATGATGTTGGTAGACATTTAAAAACCTTTCTGCAATTCTACCGAATGGAATCATTTTAAGCTTTTACGTTGCCATAAAACATTTTTTACGAAATATTAAATAATCTCAGTTTTCTCCCATGCAGCGATTAAATTTGCCAGTCGCTGTCCGCGTTCAAATGCGAGGAGGCGCTGACGGGGTATATTGTAAAAACGTTTAGCAATGATGGCATCCTGAATTTCCAGTGGTAGTATCGGATTGAGTATACGTAGGTAAATCGGGACGTAGTTGCTGGGAAGCTCATTTTTCAAACGATTGCAAACCCTGTGGAAAATATTTGCCATTAAGATATAATCCGCTCGTAAACGTACGTAGCAACAACGACTGGCATAATGCTTGAGGTAAATTTCTGCCAATGCACGCGGTAAATCTTCCTCAATATGCGCTTCTATGCCCTTGATTAAACCGTGCGCAAAAGTAATTGGATCTCCCCCCTGGTACTTTCCACATTCCATAGCTTGGAAAGCTGAACGCCAGTGTGCTTCAATACATCCTGGTGCTTCTCCCATCCAACAGTGAAGATTGTCAAAGTAGTAGTCATGAAATCGGGATATTAACCGTAAAACCCATGCTTGGTGAGTAATTCTCCCTTCACGACAAGCCTGAATTTGGTTTTCGGTTACGTATTCGTATACACGTGTAAACCAATACTTAGGATCGCCTTCTTTTTCTAGGCGATCGGCCATTGCACGTTGTTCAATCAGGATTTGTTCCGCCTCCTGCCATAGGTGCGGTAATTCTTCGCTATCATCAATCTCAGTGGATGGGTTGAAACTTGCAACAGGAGCGTGTTTGATTAAATTAGAAAGTGAAGCTAAACTTTGATCCAGCTGTGGTTTAATAATTAAACGGGCGTATTCTGCCAGACCAGGCAAGATAAATTCATATTCTACTTCCCATCGTAGTAGGGTTCCTTCATCTTGCTGAACCAGCTTGATTTCACCACGATGATACTTAATCAGTTGTCCCTGAAATACCTGATATACAAAGTGGGTGGGAGGATGAGAATGTTCAATTACTTCCTGGATGCAAGTATTTCCCGCAGGTGTACGGATAGTCACCTGTCGCGTTGCCCCTACCGTCCCTGGTTCTCCAGCGTCACCTAGATCCAAGGTTTCGACTAAAGCTGTAGACCAGCAGTTAATAAATTTCGGTTCAGTGATATAATGCCATACCGTTTCCGGCGATGCCGAAAGGTGTTGATCAAAAATTAACTTCACCAGCGCTTTTCTCCTTATAGTTCATAGCTAATGGTTCATAGTTAATGGTTCATGGCTATTAACCATTAACCATTAACCATTAACCATTAACGATTTTCCAAATGTTGTCAGATTGATGTTCTTGTAGTGTTCTAAGTTTCACCCTCATTTATTTCCCTGTCGTCTATACAGGGAGGAAAAATCCGCACTGGTAGATGTTGATTGATGTAGTCTAGTCCCCTAACTCTACTTTGAGGATTACTGACCAAGGCATCACAGGACATTGCGACACTACCCACTGACTAACTCTCCTACGCTGGTGAAATGTGAACTGTTTATGATACGTGTAGAAACATCACATGATTTATCTTTCTTTAGAAAGATTACTTCTAGAAAGATAAATTTACAAAATTTTACAATGTTCTAAAGCGATGACAGTTTCACCATGCACCGCAGATTTTTTGTTGTCTCAAAAATATTTATATCAATTTATACAAAAACTTAAGCGAGATTGTATTAAAAATAACTGTACGCGCATTGCCAGTATATCTCTAGAAATAGACTTGGTAGATCCACTAGTTGTTATTGATAAACTAGCAAAACCGAATAAACTAAGTTTTTACTGGGAAAACAAGGGCAAAAAAGAAGCGATCGCTGCGATTGATGCTGCTGTCAAATTACAAATCGAAGGGGAAAAGCGATTCAGTCAATCTGAAGAGTTTATCAAATATTGTTTACTAAATATAGTTAATTTTGGTAATCATCAAGAATATTTTTCCCGACCGATGTTTTTTTGTAGCTTTAGTTTCTTTGATAAGAATTACCAAGAAAGTTATCCATTTCCACCAGCGACAGTTTTTCTTCCGCGTTGGCAAGTAGCTGTAAAAGATGAACGTTGTATATTAGTTATCAACACAATTATTCATGCTGGGATAAACATTGAAAAAATCTTGCGTGCTTTGTGGAGAAAAATTGAAATCATTCAATCTCTAAATTACTATTCCCCACATTTAGAAACTCAAGAACCGCAATTCAGTAAAAAAACAGTTGCCAATCCGGAAAAATTTAAACGTTCAGTATCATTGGCATTAAAAGCAATTCAGTCTAATCATATTAGCAAAATTGTGCTGGCAGATGCACTAGATGTGAGGTCAAGTAATTCTTTTAACTTGTTCAATTCTCTGAATAACTTGAGGAAATTACATCCGAATTGTTATATTTTTTCTACAAGTAACGGTAAAGGACAAAACTTTATTGGTGCTAGTCCAGAACGTTTAATTAGTATTCACGAACAACAATTAATTACTGACGCTTTAGCAGGAAGCGCACCGCGAGGAAAAACACCTGCTGAAGATGCAGCTAATGCTAACCGCTTGTTGAATAGTGAAAAAGAAAAGCACGAACATTCATTAGTAATTGATTTTATTACTCAACGCTTATGCCAATTAAATTTATTACCTCAAGTTTTACCACCTCGGTTGCGACAATTATCTAATATTCAGCATTTATGGACACCAATTAGCGCTATAGTTCCAGAAAATGTGCATCCGTTAAAGATAGTTTCGCAACTCCACCCCACACCAGCAGTAGCCGGTGTAGCACCGGATGCAGCTTGTGCAGAAATTCGTCATTACGAAAGCTTTGAGAGGGGTTTGTATGCTGCACCCTTGGGATGGGTAGACGCCGATGGGAACAGCGAATTTATCGTGGGAATTCGTTCCGCGCTGATAAATGGCGATCGCGCCAGACTTTATGCAGGTGCGGGTATTGTTGCAGGTTCTGATCCAGACAAAGAACTTGCTGAAATTCAACTTAAACTTCAAGCGCTGTTGAAAGCGCTGGTGTGAAGTTAGTCATTAGTCATTAGTCAGTAGTCATTAGTCATTAGTCATTAGTTATTAATAACTAATGGCTGCTGACTTAGAAAAATATTCACGATCACCAGTGCTATTTCAGAGTGTTACAGCTTCTCATTTGGTGGTTTAATAATAGATTGACCAATCACATCTATTGGCATAGGCTGTTCAATTGGTTTTGTCTCTATCATAAAATTAATCATATCTAACAAAGGGTCAACAATCGGAGACGATAATTGCTCAAATTGCAACTCACAGATATCAAGAATATCTTCGTCAATCAATTCATTAAACTCTTCGTGCAAAAAACTGCAATTAGTTTGTGTTAACAATTTATTATCTTGATTAAAAAGAGAGTCTGAGGAAATATAAATTATTTCGCTATCTATTTTGCCAGCATCCTCTTCAATTAAATTGGTTGTAGGTAAAATGCGGAAAACAACATCTTCTGCTAATTGCACGAAAAACTTTTTTACCTTTTGCAAAACATTAAAGGACATATATCCTTGCCTGGAGCGAATAAAATTATTTAATCAATAAAAAATTTTTGCTACCTACCTAATTTTGGAAGTTAGCCTAACTCGATTATTTGCACCCAGATTTTTACTTAGAAAATATTTTTACTAAGCCTTATTGAAATATATCGCCACATTAACAGTTTTTTGTCAAGTAGAAGAAAAGGCAAAGTAGTTTCATTACCCTTGCAATTAAGTAGCCATCATGAACTGCTTCAGCATAATCCATGAAAACACGCTTTTCCCCACTCCCGTAGGCCGCGTGCATTTGGACCACAATCTTACCATCAAACCGATAAACTACCGCCCAAATGCTATCTCCCTGACGGGAGACGCTGCTTGATGTGCCCCTACCACTCCCTATTTTCCAATCAAATTGGCAAAAATAAAGTAAAAAGAGGGCAGGCAAAATGCCCACCTCACAAGGATAATATAATCTGTTGTGGGGTAGAGAGAAGTTGCCGGGAAGATGTTCTTTTAGGCAAACTTTGGAGCGTCTCGCCCGCCCCTAGTCAAAAAATAGCATTTTATGTTTAATCAAGTCATTTAAGTTTATCGATTTAGCTGAAAATCCTATTAAATTGTAATAGCAGCATATTTTGTGAAAACTTTTGATACAATTTTTCAATTTAACTAGCAAAATATAGTAAAAAATATTATAGGTATATTTTCATAACTAATAAGTCAAAAACTGCCAAAGTGGCAGATAAGCGACTTTTTTTGTTTTATTATTATTGTAGATAATATATCTAGCAAGCTTAACCAAGGGTGCTAAAATTACTACCAAATACTTAATTATCAACTGAGTAAAATGATAGTGAAATAGGATATCAGCGTCAAATAATTTATTTATGCTGTTTCCCAATCTCTAATTTTTTTCTCAGTGACGAATGCCAAGTGCTTTTGCATTTTCTCCTCTTGCATAGATATATTAGTAATTAGTAAGGATAATCTCACTTTTGAAACTTGAGTAATTATCCTTGCTATTAAATATTTATAAGCTGTTGTGCATTTTATTTGTATAATCTGGGCGGGCAAGATGCCCACCTCACAATAGCTGGAATTTTAATTTCAGGCTTTTTGCTAATCTATCTTTCTCATTTCATTAACTCAACAGCTTCACCTTTATTCAAATCTTCAAGATTTTTGATTACTGTAGTGCAAATTTCATCTACAGGCAAATCATTTGTATCCGTACCGAAAGGATTTTCTATTTGATTGCCGATTTCTTCAATTCCCATCAAAATAAAACTCATCAAAGCTACTATCGGCACAGTCCACCAATTCAAATCATGGACAATTTGTAAGGGCAATACAAAGCAATATATTAACAATAACCGCTTGAGATAAATAGCATAAGCTAAAGGCATGGGTGTTTTTCTGATGCGATCGCACCCCATCAACGCTTCTACCATACTATCTAATGAGCTATTCATATTAATCAACTCATCCATACTTAAGCAATTGCGAATCTGCTGTTGTTTGAGATAACCTCCTATCCAGAAAGCAATCTTTAAGGGAATATTTTTCACCTCTTTTAGTTCTAGATATTGCGATTTAGTCAGTAAAGGTTCTATTTCGCTATTTACAGGCTGTTCTCGTAAGTGTAATTTTGTCGCAATTGCAAAAGCACCTAATAACCTCAATGCTGTGGCTTTGTCCTCTTTATCTAGAGGTTCAATTTCTGCGATCGCTAATCGAATCTTTCGCCCTAAGTTCAAGATATTAATAACTATACTGCCCCAAATTTTCCGCCCTTCCCAATACCTTTCATAGGCGGTATTTGTCCGAAAAACTAATAATAAACCTAAGACAAGATTATATGCCACATTGGTAGTAACACTACCAAAAATTCGCTCTGGTAAAGAAAATCCATAATAGTGTAATAGAGATATAAAAAATGCCAACCCACTACACAAAAGGATGCGGGGAAAAACAACAGGAATTACTGAACCTTGTAGTTGTAAAGCGAGTTGAAACCAATTTGGTTTATTCAAAGACATGCGAAATCCTTACATTTTTGTAATAAAAAACACCAGTTTTCTGGTGTTATTTTAACGTTTTGCTAATGCTGAATGTGAGGATATTTTATACCAAATCCTTGTGAGTAAAAGACTTAGCATTCGCACCTGTGTAAGTAGCGGCAATATGACCATCGCCAGTTAATTGATATTTGTATGTTACCAAACCTTCTAAACCAACGGGGCCACGAGGAGGCATTTGTTGAGTACCAATTCCTACTTCTGCACCAAAACCGTAACGGAAACCATCAGCAAAGCGAGTAGAACAATTGTGATAAACTCCTGCTGCATTCACTAACGCTAAAAATGTTGCAGCTGCCTCCTCATCTTCAGTAACGATCGCATCGGTATGCTTAGAACCATAATTATTAATGTGAGCGATCGCATCTTCTAAGGAATCGACTATTTTAATAGACAAAATAAAATCGCTATACTCAGTTTCCCAGTCTTTTTCTGTTGCCGATACGGTATTTACTAAAATCTCGCGAGTGCGTTCATCTCCTCTTAATTCCACATTTTGTACTTGTAAAGCTTCAGCTATCTTCGGGAGAAAACTTGGGGCAATATCAGCATGAACTAGCAAAGTTTCAATCGCATTGCAAGCCGCAGGATATTGTGTTTTGGCATCAACTGTAATGGTAACTGCTTTCTCAATCTCAGCAGCTTTATCTATATAAAGATGACAAATTCCATCAGCGTGACCTAGTACAGGAATGCGAGTATTTTCCTGCACGAACCTGACAAAAGAATTAGAACCTCTAGGAATAATTAAATCTACATACTTATCTAATTTCAAAAGTTCTAGAGTTTCTTCTCTTGTTGTCAGTAACTGTACCACATCAGGATTAACAGTAGTTTGAGATAAACCTTGTTTAATTGCTTTTACTATCGCTTCGCAAGAACGAATTGCTTCTTTACCACCTTTCAGAATAACCCCATTGCCCGACTTAATCGCCAAAGAAGCAATTTGAATTGCCGCTTCTGGACGTGCTTCAAAAATAACGCCCAAAACACCCAAAGGACAAGTAACCCGCTTGAGAATTAAACCTGTATCCAATTCGCGGTTAATTTGCACCGCACCAACAGGATCGGCAAGTTTACCCACATCTCTAACCCCAGCGATCGCATCTCTCAACTTATGTTCATCCAACTGCAAGCGCTTATAAAGTGGTTTAGCAATTTCTTCCGCCGCCGCTTGACAATCAGCAACATTTGCTTGCAAAATTTCATCTTTTGCTGTTTCTAAAGCTTGGGCGATCGCTTCTATCGCTTGATTTTTTGCCTCTGTTGAAAGGACTGCTAGTTTTAATGCAGCAAGGCGGGTTTTTTTCGCGATCGCAATTAAGTTTGATGAATTTTCACCAGAAGTAGTCATGCCACAAATAACCTGAATCTTTGCCTTTTCCCTCCTATTTTAGGGGCTAGGGGCTAGGGTCTAGAGGCTAGGGAAAAAGATATTTTCATGAGTTCGTTGTCAACTTAGTTTATTTAGTAAGAGTGCAAAAGTTGAATTTCATCTGTGTCCACCCCCCTCATTCCCACGCCAGTTGCTACAACGGGGGGAACCCCCGCAACGCACTGGCTCCCCTACAAGGGGGAAGAGAGAGGAAAAACTTTTATTTATTGTCCATCTGTGGTAGTAATTAACCTAGATCCTAATTTTTGCAAGAAGTCTATTGATAAAGCTTGAGCTTCGTAAAGTTCATGTGAAGCAAAATTTAAAAATATATAAAGAAAACAAGACAATATGCTGTATACGAAGAAACATAGTTATTAGATTCAGGCAATTTTTTCATAAAAGCGAAAGGAGGACTCGATGGTTACAGCAACCAGACCAGAACAACAGGTGAAAATCGGTCCAACCAAGCTACTAATTAATAACGAGTGGGTGGAAAGTGTTAGCGGGCGTAGATTTGAAACAATTAACCCTGCTACTGGAGAAGTGATTTGTGACGTAGCCGAAGCGGACGCCCCAGACGTAGATAAGGCAGTAGAAGCAGCGCGTAAAGCCTTCAATAATGGCGAATGGCGTCAGATGTCTGCTACCCGTCGCGGCGAGTTACTTTACAAACTGGCGGATTTAATTGAAAAGAATATCGACGAATTGGCGCGGCTAGAAACCCTAGACAACGGAAAGCCGCTACATGATTCCTACGATGACTTAAAACTAGTTATCGGCTGCTATCGCTACTATGCAGGCTGGGCTGACAAAGTGCAAGGTAAGACTATTCCTATCAATGGCCCGTACTTCTGCTACACGCGCCATGAGCCAGTAGGTGTGGTAGGTCAAATTATACCTTGGAACTTCCCGTTACTGATGCAAGCGTGGAAGCTAGGGCCAGCTTTAGCAACGGGTAATACGGTAGTAATGAAAACTGCCGAACAGACACCATTATCAGCATTGCGAGTGGGCGAATTAATTATTGAGGCTGGTTTCCCTGCGGGTGTAGTGAATATTCTATCAGGATACGGTCCAACCGCCGGAGCAGCGATCGCCCACCACATGGATGTTGACAAATTGGCATTTACCGGTTCTACGGAAGTAGGACATCTGGTGATGGAAGCAGCAGCCAAAAGCAACCTTAAGCGTGTCACCCTCGAACTTGGTGGTAAGAGTCCGAATATAGTCTTTGCCGATGCCGATATGGATGTAGCCATCCAAGGTGCCCATCATAGTCTATTCTTCAACCAAGGACAGTGCTGTAACGCCGGTTCACGGTTATTCGTGGAAGAAAAATGTTACGACGAATTCGTGGCTAAGAGTGTAGAGAAAGCCAGACAGCGCGTTGTCGGCGATCCCTTTGATCCCAACACCCAACAGGGACCACAGGTGGATCAAGACCAGTTCGACAAGGTGATGAGTTACATTGAAGCAGGAATGCGTGACGGTGCGCAAATGTTATGCGGTGGTCAAAGGGTAGGCGATCGCGGTTTCTTTATTCAGCCGACAGTATTTGCCGATGTCAAAAACAACATGAAGATTGCCCAAGAGGAAATCTTCGGTCCAGTGATGAGCATCATTAAATTTAAGGACATCGACGAGGTAATTCACTTAGCAAATACTACCATGTACGGTCTCGCCGCTGGAGTATGGACAAAAGATATTACCAAAGCTCATGCCATTGCTAACAACGTCCGTGCTGGTACAGTCTGGGTAAATTGCTACCACGTATTTGACGCTGCTGCACCCTTCGGCGGATTCAAGCAATCTGGAATGGGACGGGAACTCGGCGAATATTGCTTAGAACATTACACCGAAGTGAAAACAGTCACAATCAAATTGTGAATTGTTAATGGTTAATGGTTAATGGTTAATAGCCATAAACTATGAACCATGAACCATTAACCCACAACTAACTCCTAACTCCTAACTCTTAACTCTTAACTCCCTTTTAGCCTGTTGCCAAAGTGCTTCTAATTCTTCCAAAGTGTAATCCGAAAGGGGACGCTCAGCAAACGCCTCCATTTTTTGCATTCGCTGAATAAAACGTTGATTTGTTCCCTGCAAAGCTTCGCTAGCGTCAAGATTGTACCACCGCGCTAACTGGAGAACAGAAAACAGCAAATCACCTAATTCTGCTTGTTGTTGTTCCCGTGTTTCGTGGGCTAAAGCCTGTTGAAACTCCTCTAATTCCTCATGAAACTTGTCCCATACCCCATCAATATTTTCCCACTCAAACCCCACAGCCGCCGCCTTCTGAGAAATTTTCATCGTCGCCATTAACGGTGGAAGCTTGCGGGCATAGCTACTTAATTTAGCACTAAGTTTTTGATTTTCTGGCGATGGTTCACCTTTCTCCGCCGCTTTGATTTGTTCCCAATTTTGCCGCACCTCATCAATAGACGCGACATGTCGCGTCTCTACATCATCACCAAACACGTGCGGATGACGGCGAATTAACTTTTGGGAAATACCTTCAGCTACTTCTTTGAGTGTAAATTGCTCATATTCCTTAGCAATTTGGGCTTGCAGGACAACTTGTAATAACAAATCGCCCAACTCTTCTGCGATCGCATTTTTATCGCCACTTTTAATCGCATCTACCACTTCATAAGCTTCTTCTATCACATACGGCGTCAAAGTTTGGGGAGTTTGCGCCAAATCCCACGGACAACCACCATCAGGCGATCGCAACTTTGCCACCACATCAATTAATTCTTGTAACGCCGCCAAAGTCTCAGCATTTTTCATAGTATTAGTCATTAGTCATTAGTCATTAGTCAGTAGGGGCGAAGCATTTGGGCGATAACTTATCGGTTTTATGAAAAGAATAAGAGTCCAAATGCTTCGCCCTTACATTAGTCAATAGTCAATAGTCATTAGTCATTGATCTAGAGTTATTTTCCTTGTCCCCTTGTCCCCTTCCTTGTTCCTCTCGACCGACTACTGCGACTAGTCGCTTTACGTTTCTTCATTTTCGCACGTGGCAGCAAACCGCGAACTCCCTGCTTTTGCATACGCTTGTACGCCGAACCACTCCAATCACTGAGAGAATGGCTCATAGCACCAAGTTCTAGCCCTAAAAACAGTGCTAAAAATTCCGTACCGTAACGCCAGAAAGTTTGTCCAACAGTTTTACCTAAAACCTGCCAACCCCAACCCCCATTTCCTAGCTTTTCGGCAACCAGCAAAAATATAATTACCAAAATTCCCGCTATAGTGCCTAGATAAAGTACTCGTAACGTCGTGCCAATAATTGGCCCGTGGGATAAAAAAGAGCGATGCCGCAGACTTTTTTGATAAGGAATCCAAATCCAGCGTAAAAAACCCCAGCGCTGGAATTGACGGGAGTAGATATCCAAGTCGGGGCCGAACATCAGTCCCCCGAACATAAACCCACCAGCCACCAATAAAGTTAGATTGCCGCTTTGAGTCTGAACGAAAGTGACCCCAGCGACAAACGGCAAAGCCCATATAGTAATGCGATCGTGCGTGCGACCAGAGGGCATTTAGACTGTGCAAAAATTTTTTCAAAATATTTTCCCAAAAATACTAGCGCGACACGAGATACTTTGCTATACTAAATTCTTGTGAGCGGCGGACGGTTAGCTCAGTTGGTAGAGCGCCTGCCTTACAAGCAGGATGTCACAGGTTCGAGTCCTGTACTGTCCATTTTTAAAAAAGTCGGTTTCTCGAATAATTTACAAGGTTAGGCAATATTTGTCCAGAGAAGGGGTCTTATGCTTATTGTTCTCTCTGGACAATTTTTGCTTCTTAGGTGTCCTATGACAGGGTAAGCATAATTGAGAGATTTGTTGTAGTAGACAATACAAAAAGCGAATTTATTAATCCGAAAAGTTGCTGATGGCTGAGATGCGATGTAATGCGATACGCCGGAGGCGTAATCGCTTCGCTTATCGCACTCTATACATTTCCTAAGATTATGTTGCAAAAAGGGTAATGCTTTGGTAAATCTACTTGAAGTATCTACCTATAAAAACTCACATTTTAACAAAAATCTCCTGGGTGCAATACCGTAAGTAAAAATAAATACCTAGTGAGAATCAAATGACTAATAACGGATCGAATCATAAACAGGTTATAAAATGTAATCATTGTGGCTATGATATAAATCCTCCTACGGCTACACACTGTCTAAAGTGTGGTAATCTCCTAAATGTTTCTTTAGTACAAAACAGTAACAAAGTCACCAAAGAAGAACCATTACCTACGGCTGATTGGCTATTTTCTCCTTGGGTAGTTAAGCTTGGTTGTACTACGCTGGTTCTGCTTGTTGGTTGGGCAATCTACTCTTTGTTCGTAACAATTAACAGTGTGAACACTTCCGGTGATATCGGAGTTTACGATTCTAGTGGTAATAATCAGAATATCGGCTCTGATGTCAAACTTTACGATTCTATGAAAGATGTGCCGAATGTGCCGGAAGGTACATTTAACTACGGTGGTGATATCACCTTTGCAGCTTTGACTGCTCAGGGCTTAATCGAAGCAATCACCAAAGCTCACCCCAATTTTCGCCTCCGCTACACTGAACCGAGAGACGGTAAACCTGGTGGCAAAAAAGGTGTAGTTATGGTGATCGATGGTCAACTGAGCTTTACTCAGCACGGGCAATCTCTCCAGGATGCTCATTACAGCAAGGCTAAAGAACGAGGCTTTGGCTTAAAGCAAGTGCCATTCGCTATGGATGCGCTTGTCTTCTATACTCATCAAGATATTTCCATTCCAGGACTTTCAGTTGATCAACTTCAAGACATATATAAAGGTAAACTAACCAATTGGAAGCAGGTGGGAGGACCGGATGTGCCGATTGTACCTTTCGCCAGAGACCCTAAGGCTTCCGGTTTATTAAATGAGCTTCTCGGGGAAGAAGCTGAGCAATACAGTTCCAAAGTGCAGTTAGTCCGTGATAACACTGAATCTATTCGTAAAGTTGCCTCTACTCCTGGAGGAATTTCCTTTGGAGGAAATGCACTAGTTATTGGTCAACAATCAATCCGCCCCCTTGCTATTGCGAAAGCTAACACCCAAGAGTATGTGCAACCCTTTATCGATGATGGCAAGCGGATTAACGTTACAGCAGTTCGGAATGGCACTTATCCCATGACCCGGCGTCGGTTTGTTGTGTATCGCCAGGACGGCACAATCGATCAACTAGCTGGGGAAGCCTACGCCAATATGTTACTGTCCAAAGAAGGTCAGCAGATTGTCGAAAAGGCAAGGCTTATTCCCTTGCGCTGAGATTTCAATCTCTAATAGGAATTCATGCAGAACAGCCTCTGCTATAGCATACACAATACTACATTCAGTCACACTAGGTGTATTCGACTCTAATGATAACCACTGTAGATGTGTCACTCTGCTTAGAAATCAACTCTCTAAAAAGAGATTTAGGTGTGAAGAAGTGATATCAAAAATTTGCTTAGATTCTTTGCTGCTTAGCCCTGCTGTTATGGCAGCAACTTTTGTTCTCTTACCCTTAAAAGTTATAGCTGAAGTATCGGTAAATAACCAAGTTCACCTTCAGTCTAATGTGATGTCTGAATTGCCTCAAAGCAATCAGGCACAAGTTACCTCCGTTTCTCAGTTGTCTGACGTAGAGCCTACAGACTGGGCATTCCAAGCACTGCAATTCTTAGTGGAACGATATAGTTGTATTGCTGGCTACACAAAAAACACGTATCGGGGCAATCGAGCAATAACGCGATACGAATTTGCTGCTGGTTTGAATGCTTGTTTAGACCGGGTAAATGAATTAATTGCTACCGGTACAATTGATTTAGTGACTAAAGAAGATTTAGCTACACTCCAAAAACTGCAAGAGGAGTTTTCAGCAGAACTTGCTATCCTGCGTAGTCGTATAGATGCGCTAGAAGCCCGTGCATCTGAAATAGAGGCAAATCAGTTTTCTACAACCACGAAACTCAATGGTGAAGCTATCTTTACTTTAGCTGGTGTTTTTGGTGAGGATGCAACTGATGGAGACGACGATCCAAATAACAACCCAGACTTACAAGATAATGTCATACTCGCAAACCGCGTGCGTCTGAATTTTGATACAAGCTTTATCGGCAAAGACCGTCTGAGAGTCCGCTTACAAGCCAGAAACATAAATGAGTTTCGGGGTAGTGTCACAGGTACTGATATGACCCGTTTGGGATTTGATGGTGATGAGGACAATCAAGTTGGATTAGATGACCTGTACTATCAGTTTCCATTAGGTGATAAAGTGAGAGTCACCTTTTCTGCTGCTAATACTGAATTGAATCATCTTGTAGAAACGCTCAGTCCCGTGAAAAACCCTGCTTACGGCAGTATTTCCCGCTTTGGACGATTTAACCCTATTTACCGAACCACTGGCAGTACAGGATTAGTTATCAATTATCAGTTTAGTAAGCACGCCAGCCTTGATTTAGCCTATATGGTTACTGATGCTGAAGATCCTGCTGATAAAAATGGGCTTTTCAATGGTAACTATGGAACATTGGCACAACTTATTGTTGAGCCAATCAAAAATTTAGATATCGGTTTGACTTACGTTCACTCCTACTATGCGGGAGATGGCAATAGTGGCGTCAACCTTACAGGTAGTACAGGTAGTGCCAATGCCAAAAGACCATTTGGTAATGATGCTACTTCAGCTGATTCCTTTGGCTTAGAAACCAGCTGGCGAATAAGTCCTAAATTTACTATTTCTGGTTGGTTAGGCTACTCATTTGCACAGTCAAAAGTCGGTGATAATAGCGCAGATATTTTTAACTATGCTGTGACTTTAGCTTTTCCAGACTTGGGAGGAAAAGGTAATCTAGTCGGGATTGTCATCGGTATGCCACCAAAAGTCACAGAAAGTAGTCTGGAAGCTGATAAGGATACGTCTTTGCATATAGAAGGTTTTTATCGGTTACAAGTCACAGATAATATCGCTATTACCCCTGGCTTATTTGTCATCACCAATCCAGAACATAACGATAATAATGACAGCATCTTTGTAGGAACAATCCGGACTACCTTCAAGTTTTAAAGTTATTCTCCTATTAGGGTTGTATTATCAAAATGTGAAAATGAAAAAGTTGCTGAATTGACGGGTGCCTTCCTCTACCATGCCTGTACAAACTACTGCCGAAAGGTTTAACAATTTGGATTTAGGGATAAATCCAAATTGTAGATGATGAGAATATTCTAAAATTCCATCACACCACATTATCCAAATTTGATCTAAAGTTATCTATTTTAAATATTTGGATATTATTATGTTAGCATCGTACAAACTAGTTCTTCTAATTAACGTTGGTTCATGAGATTACAGAATGCGATTGCTTTCGTAAGTGGTTATTCAGGTGGAACATCAGAAAACACGAATAACTGTTGATCTTTGGGTAAAGCCGAACCTTCATCAAGATAACGATGAGTACCTACTCCCGTGTCTCCTGTAAGAGTCAACTTGAAGCTAATTTCCTCAAAAGCAGCTTCATGTAAAAGTTTACGGACAGTCTCAAAGTACGGAATATCCTTCCTGCTACCTCCGCGAACTCGGCGAGTCCAGATGATGAAAGAACCTTTTTTACAAAGGAAGCTAAGGTTCCTAAGCAAGCGACTCAGTTCAGCTTCATCAGCTAGATTGCCTAGAACACCGCACAAAATAATTATGTCTGCTGGCACGGCTTGTATATAGTTAGAGGAAATAGTTGCATCACCATTAATAAACTCAATTTGCTTGCCCAAACCCGCTGATTCTATGGCTGTTCGTCCACGTTCAACCAGCTTTGGGTTTAGCTCAACAAGTCTTGCATACACATCTTTTGAGCGAGGGTGGCTTGATAGCGTTCCAAGTAAATCCCGTCCATCACCCGCGCAAACGCTAACTACACGGATTATTCCCACTGAACACCCATCTAAGCTCTCAGAAAGAGATTCCCGAACTAATTGCAAGCGCTGCTGCAATCGTGGTTCAGTGTTGTAGAAATCGTGCCATTCAAACCAATCTTTTGGCATAACGAGCAATTCCCGCTTTATCAAAACTATGGCTTTAGCGCTACTACAAGCCTTTAACTATCTTTCATTTTATCCACTACTTAACAATTTGGATTTAGGAATAAAACCAAATTGCAGATGATGAGAATATTCTGAAATTCCATCAAACCATAATCTATTTAGCTTACGAACTTCATTATCTGGAAAAGATGTTCTTCCATGTAAGATACTCGTATTTTCAAGTATGATAATTTGATGTGGTTTAAGTTTAAGCATCAATTGATTACTAATATTATTCACATACTCATGAATAATATCAAAAGCTTTTTTTATTGAGATTGGGATTGAAATTGATATGAATGAATCCGATCTAAAAGCAATTCTTATTTTGCCTTCTCTTTCAACAAATATTGCTCGTGTAGCCGTTTGGTCTCCTCTTGTTATTGTCAATGAATGAGTAAATAATCTCTGCAATTCTTGGAGATGATTTTCCTTTAAATATTCATAGACAGATTCACCGTAAACAATTTGAGAAATTCCCCCAATTGTAGAAGGTATTTCACATTGCATAGCAACAATTTTAGGTGGTTCTATTTCAAATGGACCATCTGTATGCATTAGATGTGCTTGATTAGTGGTAGCCAAATAAGTTCTAGCAAGGGGGGAGTCGCCTAAATTTTCAATTAAAGTAATACCATTTTTGTCAGAGCGTTGATGTTTCTTTATTGAGCCAAAAAAAATACTTAAAGCTAATAAATTATCTTGAGGATTTGGCAATGGTTCACATTCTAGTATGACAAATTTAAATTTATTGAATATCTCAAATAGCCTTTGTTGTTCTGGCTTTGACATTTCTGAAACTTTACTAATTTTGAGTGTAAGCTGACTAACATAATTTTTAGAAGCTTCAATAACTTCTTTAACATCTAAATTTGATTCAAGCTTATCTCTTTTAAGCATTTTGGTATAATCTGTTAGCATTGCACAAACCCTTTTTCTAATTACCCATTTCCTAGAAAAAGAATGAATACTTAAGATAGGTACTTGAATTCCAACTCTTATGTCCGCTAACTACTTACTTGCCTTAAGTTCGCATTCTATCTCTCTAGCAATCGTAGTTTTACTGAAACCACTAAGACCTATAAGCCACAAGTTTACACCTTGACCTTTCATAGTTCAGATTTTCTGTTTCGTAATAAAGCAAGCAATATAGCTTACTTAATTTGACTTGTATCTAAATTCCAATAGTTTGCATAAATGACTCAATTTCTGAATCGTGAGGAAAAATTTGTCGGTAAAGATTAGCTAGTTTGTGTCGTTCTCGAAATGCTTCATGAAAACGTTTATCTTGCTGACAAATTTTCCACCGTTCTAATACTTTCATTTGGTTTCCTCTGCCATCAAAATAAATTCCATCAAAACTACTTCCAGTACCACCTGTTGACCTTGGAACAACATTGAGTCCGGCATCTGTGAAAGAAAGCCCAAACTGTGCGGATAAATTTTTGCGGTAGTCAATACTTAAAAACCATAAATTGTAGTTAACTGCTATCTTTGATTTTAAAAAATTAGTTATTCCCAGATATTCTTCAGCGTAAATTTCCCATGTGTCTAATATTTCTGAATCGTCTATTAATTTAGGAACTCGATGAGGTTTGTACCAACGGCTAACCAGCATATTGAATGGATCTCTGATGACTAAAATGTTAAAAAACCTCAAGCTGTTACCAACTGTTATTTGACGTTCCCAAATAAAATCTCTTCCATCTTCAAGGTTGGTGATATTAAAATCCTGAAAGCTGATTATTAAACAGTGCTTATGTACATTCCGAATTTGTTCAACATCTTCAATTTGAACCAACCAGTCCGATTGCTTGTCCCAGTTATTGTAAAATTGAAAAGACAGATATGGATCTGTATATGGTCTCACATGATTCAAAACAAAGATAGGCAGATTAAAGTGATAAGCTAGCCAAACCATGACAGCGTGGTGTCCGCTACGTCTTAAGGCAAAAAACGTAAATAGATTATCGTTCCTAAATTCCATAACAGTTAATTGGAAAAAAAACCCTTAATAGCTCCTGCCAGTAATGCCAACACTACTATCCAGCCTGTATTTAGTAAGCCTCGAACTGATAACAGTAGTGCTAAAAAGCAGACAAAAGCACTGAATATATCCTTGAGGAAGACTATATTCTTGCCAAGATTCCAAGCAGTTGCCAACATCAAACCAATAGTTACCGGACCCAAAGCAGCATGAAATTTCTTTATCCAGGTGGGAGGGTTCGGTTGTTTTATAAACCAGGCTACGCTTGCTAATACACATGAAGTGGGACCAAACATCCCCAGCCCAGCAGCCACTGCTCCAGGTAAACCAGCTACATGATTGCCGATCAGCACAACATGAAGCATATTCGGCCCTGGTACCAGCAAGCCCAGTGCATAAGCTTCAACGAAAGCTTGATGACTCATCCACCCGTGGACAATGACAACCTGGCGTTCCATTTCCGGGATGACAGCCATTGTAGCTCCGACGCTAATTAGAGCCAAATAAGCAAATGTGAAAAATAGATCGAGTAAGACTTGCATTGGCAGCAAAATCAGTTATTTGTTTGAGTTCTGCTATTTAAATGCCAAGCAAAGGGTACGATTACAACCATAACCAAGGGAATAGGAACTCTGACAATTCCTACTAGAATAAACGTAGCGATCACCACTAGAAATCGAATATAGTCAGTAATAGTAGGTTTAGCCAACTTCCAGGTTAACTCCAAAAATATTCCAATAATGGCTGCTACGACTGCGGTTAAAGATGCTTGGACTATCTGCTCGGGTAGCTGTGATAGCAACCTTGATGCAACTAGTATGGCTACAAATCCTGGCAGTACCAGAGCAAGTGTTGCCAGTATTGCTCCTTTAGCTTTTTGCCAGCAATATCCTAAATATGCCGAAAGATTGGTACCTCCAGCCCCCGGAAGAGACCGGCACCAATTCAAAGCTTCCAAACATTCGCTGTCTGTCAACCAACCACGCTTCAAACAAATAGGTAAAACGAGAATGGGAATTGATCCGCCGAAAGCTCTTGCTCCAATTCCTGCAAAGAAAGCAACTAGTGCAGCAAGGGAAGGAGAATTTGTTTGCTGTATTTGATTTGATGATGCACCCGACATAAATGATTTGTCCTTAAAGGTTTGTTCTCACCTACATTCACTGAAACGATTCACCAAAACTAAAAAAAGCAAATTAAAGCCTTGGTGAAAGCAATCTTGGATCATTTCCCCAAAAGTATCCGCAGAGTTTCTTGATCGCATAGAGGATGTACTTGATGTTTGCAAGCATCAATATCATCCCTAATATGCAATCATGATTAGGATGCTTATAGTCTTATAAAACTAGTTATATGTAGCTGAAAGTAAGAAAACTGATTCCTTTGATAAAGGACTGCGCTAACAAATATTGATTTATAGTGATGCCTATCTCATTGGGTAACTGATAGCTATACAAGCATCTAACAAGAGTCGTGGGCATCGTTACATCCTCCTGCTGATTTGCACTCTCTGAAAAATTTTAGAGAGCCTTTCCTCGCTCAACACCACAGCCAGATAGGGAAAATTTTGCATTTCATATCCCTTACGTATAGTCGTAGGAATAAGTGCAAAAGCAACAAAAAACTTATTTTCTCTAAATAAAGTATTTTATATGGATTGAAAAAGAAATGCAAGTATCAATCTGATATCAATCAAAAGCGCTTCTAAATCCCCAAATAACTTGCTGTAACAGTTACTCCATCAGAAAACTTAAGCTGAAAGTAATGAAATTTCGACCTATGGATGGCAACTGCAATTGTAAAATTTTGAAAACCGGAAGGCTTTAGCTACGGTATGTAAAGACAACGCCGTTCCTTGAGGAATTGATTAAATATCTTTACAAGCAACGCACTTTATTATGTAAAAAATTTAAGTAACAAAGCATCAGTAGTTGTTAAATTTATAAAAGTATTCCAACCAGCCAGTTTGTTGACAATAAATGCTCAGGCTTGTGCGTGGATAAACAGGGTGTAACATTTGTGTTCAGGCATAGAAAATTCTAGGTACGATGCTATACGACCTAAATTAAGTACGAAAAATGATCCCCAAGAAATCAAAGTCACAACTTCCACTAAAAGTTAATCAAATCGTACCAATAAGTTTTGTAATAGTTCTTATATTGGTAGGTATTGCTACAGCAATTTCTGAAGTTTCTAATTCTCATTTGACAAAAATGCGGATAGCGGTAGCCCATACATTTAAGGTCAAGGAACTACTTCAGGAGATGGAACAGGATTTAGTAGATGCTGAGGCAGAACAGCGTGAGTATTTAATCACTGGCAAAGAAGACTATTTGCAACCCTATGCAACTGGGCGAAAAAATTTTACAGTACGTAGTGAAAATTTGAAACAGCTGCTCACTGATAACCCATCTCAAGTCACAAGGACTGAAAAGGTTGTACAACTGGCTCAGCAGAAATTCGCTGAATTAGAAGAAACCATTGCTCTTAAAAAAGCTGGAAAAGACCAAGAAATGGTTGCTGTGTTAGTTGCCAATAAGAACAAGCAGACTATGAATGGCATCAGAGCCAAGCTTGCGGAAATGAATCAGCAAGAACAAATACTTTTAGAGCAAAAACAAGAAGCATCAGACCAATTTCAGCGATTGTCAACCATGATTAGTTGGGGTGGATGGCTTTTTAGTGTAGGGGCTGGGATCTATATCTCATATTTCGTTGCCCGCCAAATTATGCAGCCAATTAATCAAGCTGCCAATACGATCGCCAATTCTTCTACCAACATTGCTGCTAGTGTTTTTCAGCAGGAACGCAATATTTTACAGCAATCTGTCTCAGTTAATGAAACCACCACCACCATCGAGGAAGTAGAGGCTTTTGCACTTCAGTCTGCTGAACAAGCTGAAACCTCCGCCATCGAAGCGAAGCAAGCCTTAATCCTTGCTGAGGAAGGAAGCATAACAGTGGAGCTGACAATTAAGGGGATCTCGGCTCTCAAAGACCAAGTGACAGCGATCGCTAACCAAACTGTACACCTAAATCAGCAAACTACTCAAATCTCCAAAATTTCTTACCTAGTAGCGGAATTGGCAAACAAAACAAACATGCTGGCTTTGAACGCTGAAGTAGAAGCAGCCCGCGTTCGGGATCAGGGGAAAGGCTTTGGGTTGGTAGCTAACGAAATTCGTAAACTGGCTGAACAAAGCAGGAAGTCAGCCGATGAGATTAAAGTCCTAATTAATCAAGTACAAGCGGCTATTAACTCTACTGTCACAGTCACCGATGAAGGTACTAAAAGAGCGAAGGAGGGTATTAAACTAGCTCAAGAAACGGGTTATGTGTTCACAAATATCACCGGTGCTGTCAATCAGGTGTTCCTCAACAATCAACAGATTGTCTTGAGCGCCAAACAGCAGGCTCTTGCTGTGCAGCAGATTACATCAGCCATGAATACTATCAACTTAGGAGCAAAAGAAACAGCAGCCGCTATCACACAGCTAAAAAACGCTATTGTAGAACTTAACGACACCGCTCAGAATCTCAAAAATCTTACTTAGCACTTTCGTCGGGAAGTTCTTAACTGTAAAAAAAGTGGAAGAGCCGCGATAAGCAAGTCTTAACGCCTAAAAACGTATCGCACAAAGAATACAGTAAATACCCTTAATTATATTTCTTATACTAAAGTGTAATAAATAGCATTTAAGAGGTAATTTATAAAGTGAATATTAAGACCTTTAACGCTTACGTAGATTGTAGATCCCCCCTTAATCCCCCCTTAAAAAGGGGGGAAGTAATTTTTAGCCCCCCAAGAAGCGCGGGGGGTTGGGGGGATCAGATTTTCTTTATAAATTAACTCTAAGTTGGTTGATTACGAATCGCGATTAGTTATTGACACACCCAGCTATCACCTGCTTTGAGTTTGGTAGATTTAAAATGTAGATAAATTGAAGTTTGTCGCTAGGTGAATAGAACAGACGTGAATCAGAATGGGGCAATGCCACAAAGCAGTGAACCCACCTATTATACTCTGCTAGGGCTGCATCCTTCGGCATCAGCCATTGAAATTCGTCGCGCTTATCGGGAACTAAGCAAACGGTATCATCCAGATACTACCAGCTTGCCTAATGCGATCGCCACTACCAAATTTCAGCAACTCAACGAAGCTTACGCCACCCTCAGCAACCCAGAAAGGCGGTTAAGCTACGACCTGAAAATTGGCTATTCGCGCTTTGGGGTAATTCAAGCACCACCTGATTTACATCATCCCGTTTCCTATTCTTATGATTGGTCTAAATCAGCTTACCTCGACGCCAGCGATCGCCCCTTGTCAGCCGGTGAGATTTTTGCTTTATTTATCTTGGGTTTGACGTTTTTGGGTTGCTTGTTGTTAGCGATCGCTATTGGCTTAACTCGTGGTGAGGCTGCTTTCCAAACCCAACTTGTGGAACCAATAAAAGCTGTCCAACAGCAGTCTATTAACTTTTCACCACCAACTACCCCTCTAGAAATTAAAAATTAAAAATTAAAAATTAAAAATTTATTTCTTATTCTCTAATTGCGAGACGCGATAAATCGCGTTTCTACAATCCAAAATCCAAAATCCAAGGAAGCATCCCAATTTCGTATCAATAGCCAGGCACTTAAGTGCCTGTCTAAAAGCACGCATTCCTCTACAAGAGGACTTGGAAAACTCTTTAGCAAGTATTTTGTCAAAATTGGGATGCTCCCAAATCCAAAATCCAAAATCCAAAATCCAAAATCAATATGTCTTTTCCTCCCTCTGATACACCGCTATACAATCATCCACTTCCGTATATTGAACAATGGCTAAAAGAGCAAGGCTGTCAGCAAGATGAAAAAGAGCTACACTGTTGGCGCGTGAAACGACCTACTTGGGAAGCAGAACTTTGGCTAGATATTGAGCAAATTATCGTCCGATATCTCCGTGCTGGCGAAAATGGACAAGATATCCAACGCGCTTTCAAGTATTCCTTGAGTCGGCAAGATGTCGAAGAGGCGGTGTTTTCTGGCCCGTAAATTAAGTTAGGAGTTAGGAGTTAGGAGTTATGAGTTTTTATTCCTAACTCTTAACTCCTAACTCCTAACTCTATTCAAACTTTCCCAAACCGCCGTTCTCGCTGCTGGTAAACACGCAAGGCGTGGTGAAATTCATTGCGGTTAAAATCAGGCCAAAGTGTATCAGTTATATAAATTTCTGCGTAGGCTATTTGCCAGAGAAGAAAATTTGATACTCGCATTTCTCCACTGGTACGAATTAATAAATCTGGATCGCAAATTCCGGCTGTGTAAAGGTGGCGCTCAAAAATCGCTTCGTCTATTTCCTCTGGCTGGAGTAAACCTTGTTGGACTTTATCGGCGATCGCACGACAAGCTTGAATAATTTCTTGCCGTCCACCATAATTTTTTGCCACCGTAAATTTAATACCTTGATTATTCCTAGTTTCTTCCATAGACCGGGAAATTTCTTCTTGAAGCACTCGCGGTAATGCATTCAAATTTCCCACAAACCTAATTTGCACATTTTCCTGTACCATTTCCCGTAGTTCTTGGCGCAAGGCCCGTTGAAACAAAGTCATCAAAAAATTCACTTCTTCTTCGGGTCTACCCCAATTTTCAGTTGAAAAAGCATAAGCTGTTAGCGCACCAATTCCCCAATCCTTACAACAACGTAGTAAATCTTTCAGCGCATCAACACCAGCTTTATGACCCATAGTCCGGGGTAAACCTTGACGCTTTGCCCATCGACCATTGCCATCCATAATCACCGCAACGTGTCTGGGAAGTAGTTCTCGTTTCAAGTCAGGGGGCAAGTATTGCAATTCAGTTTGTTGTGCTGTCATTTTTTGTCTCGCGAAGCGGTCGATGGTAATCCGAGTAAACGTGAAACCAGTGCTAGTGCCTTGCTACGAATCTGACGACCCAGACTAAATAAACCAGGAGCAACTGCTTCCCGATCTACAGTTGGTGAAAATCGAGCCTCTAGAGACTCTTTGAGCTTTGTAATCGTCAGTGGTCTATTTAGATTTCCCTTTTCTGCTAGAGAAATAGAACCTGTTTCTTCAGATACAACGACACAAATGCAATTTTCGACCCGCTCAGTTATACCCATCGCCGCCCGGTGGCGTGTTCCCAACTGGCGCGAGGCTGTGCGTCCCGAAAGTGGTAAAATTATACCCGATGCCACAATTCGCGAACCTCTAATTAAAGTAGCACCATCGTGTAACAAAGTTTTTGGTTGAAAAATCGTCTGTATCAGTTCCTTAGACACTTCAGCGTTTAGTTTTACTCCTGGCACAGAAAAATCCCGCTCATCAATCGGGCCTGTTGTTTCCAAAATTAGTAGCGCACCAATCCGATTTTTAGACAGTTCTCTAACTGCCTCAACTATTTCATCAATCACACTATCAGATTTAGGAACTGCCAGACGAGATGGTTGAAATAACTGTCGGAATTCTCCACGCCCCAATTGTTCCAGAAAACGGCGAAACTCTGACTGGAGAGCAACCGCCATCGCGACAGCACAGCCAATTACCAACTTTTCCAGCACAAAATTGAGCAATTGCAACTGCAATCTACTACTGATTGCTGATGCCAGCATCAAGATAATAAATCCTCGCACCATCCAAAGTGTCCGGCGCTCACTAATAATCACTAGTATCATGAACGTTAGCGCCAGTACCAACACAATATCCAGTGTCTCAAGCAGCAAGGGCTGAGACCATTCTAGGTTTATCAGCCATTGCTTCCACCAATCTCCCATGACATCTGGATTAAACCTTATGCCTCTAAATTTAAAGTTATGAGTTATGAGTTAGGAGTTAGGAGTTAGTGGTTCATGGTTCATGGTTCATGGTTCATGGCTATTAACCATTAACCATTAACCATTAACCATTAACTCTTAACTTTTTAATCTTTCTGGTAGACAATCCTGCCTAATTAAATCTTGATAAGTTTCGCGCCGCAAAATTAAATTTGCTTCGCCATTCGCAACTAAAACTGCTGCCGGTCGGGGCAAGCGGTTATAGTTAGATGCCATACTGTAATTGTAAGCACCAGTTGCCATAACTACGAGAATATCTCCAGGTTCTGTTTGTGGCAGCTGGGCATTTTTAATTACAATATCTCCCGATTCACAATGCTTACCAGCTATTGTGACAGTTTCTGTCATGGGATGTGACATGCGATTGGCAACGACTGCACGATACACTGACTGGTAAGTAATTGGACGGGCATTATCAGACATCCCCCCATCAACTGCAATATAGGTACGGATGTCGGGAATTACTTTCGATGAACCAATAGTGTAAGCTGTAACGCCAGCTGTGGCAATTAGCGATCGCCCTGGTTCACAAAGTAATTTTGGCAAGGGCAAATTTTCTTTTGCACAAGCTTCGGTAATCACTTCACAAATCGGTTTTACCCATTCTTCAATGCTTGGGGGATCATCTGATTCTATATACTTGATCCCCAATCCGCCACCGACATTTAAATAAGTCAGGTTTAAACCGTAGGTAGCAGCTTTAGTTAACCACTGCACCATCAGTGCTGCCAAATCCTGATGTGGTTGACGCTCAAAAATCTGGGAACCGATATGAGCATGTACTCCCACACAATTCAAGGCTTGTTGCTTACTTACAAAAGCAAACACCTCATCCAAATCACCTGGATCGAAACCAAACTTATTATCTAAGTGCCCTGTACGAATGTATTCATGAGTATGACAATCGATACCCGGTGTCAGACGCAACATAATACGCGCTGGTTCTTGCCCTTGTGCTAACTCTACGCTTTGCTGCAAATCACGCCAATTATCCGCCATAATCGTGATACCAGACTCAATGGCGTAACGCAGTTCTTCACGAGATTTATTGTTACCGTGGAAGTAAATTTTATCAGGACTCACACCCGCAGACAGAGCAGTGTAAAGTTCGCCTCCCGATGCTACATCAATTCCCAAACCCTCCGATGCAACCAGCGCACAAACTGCTAAGCAACTCCAGGCTTTGGAAGCATACAGTACTTGAGATTCACCCTTGTAATAACGCTGGAAACTTTCTCGGTACTGGCGACAAGCTGTTCGCAGGGTTTCTTCATCCAAAATATACAGTGGTGAGCCAAACTGCTCTACGAGAGTTGTAACATCGCAACCGCCTATTTCTAGGTGATTTTGACTATTAAGTTTGGCGCTCAGCGGTAAAAGTTCTTGATTGGGTGAAATATTTGTGTTGTTACTGCTTGTTTGAGGTAAATACTTACTACCAAAAAGTTGAACCCCAGCCGGGTGAGTCGATACCATAGCTATATATAAGTTGTCCTTGTTCTAATTACAGACCCAAGCGGATCTCGTGATTCCCAGTTTACCGAATAACGCGCTTCTTCGCCCCTGCCTTTCGGTTCTGGGATAACAGTGGGCAAGTAAATGGATATCACCTGTTTTTGGTGCAACAGCTTACCAAAAATATCTCGCTAGATAGATAGTTTTTCCCTTATTTAGGATGTAGAAAAAGGGTTTGTAAAAATACCAACAAGGTTTTATGAATATTCAATGAATTTATCTGTGAACAAATTCAAATTAGAACTGAAACCACTAACTACAGCAGATTTAAATGCAGTGCTGGAATTGGATAAAGCTTGTTTTAAGGGTCTTTGGACACTGGAAGCTTATCAAAGAGAATTAGACAGCCCAAACAGCGTTTTACTTGGTTTATTTTCGCCTATCTCTCCCTTGCAGCTAGTAGCGATGGGTTGTTTTTGGGCAATTTTAGAGGAAGCCCACATTACGATATTGGCAGTTCATCCTCAGTACCAGGGTCAAGGGTTAGGACAGGCAATGTTGTATTCTCTCATGCAGGCTGCTTGCGATCGCGGTTTAGAAAGAGCAACCCTAGAAGTGAGGGTTTCCAACCAAGCAGCTATTTCTATGTATGAAAAATTTGGCTTCAAAACTGCCGGACGGCGGCGGCGTTACTATAAAGATAATAATGAGGACGCGTTAATTCTTTGGCTCGGAGATATGCAGTATCCTCATTTTCCAGACACTTTAAACAAGCTGTATACCGAAGTTCGCGATCGCCTCAACAAATTTTCTTGGTCAATAGTCATTAGTCATTAGTCATTAGTCATTTGTCATTTGTCATTTGTCATTTGTCATTAGATTTTTCCCGATTCCCCATGCCCAATGCCCAATGCCCAATGCCCAATGCCCAATGCCCAATGCCC